>JALRHN010000200.1 GCA_023259575.1 Candidatus Kapaibacterium sp.
GAGTTTCTGGTGACGCTTCTGTTAAGACTTGGGCTTCTGCACAAGATTCTACTGAGGCTTCTCTAAGAATTTCTGGTGACGCTTCTGTTACAGCTGCTTTCCAAGCTGCTGACGCTGCTGAGGCTTCTGCAAGAATCTCTGCTGATAACTCTCTAAACACGAAGATCGATTTCATCATCTCTAACATCGACCCTGCAGCTCTAGATTCTCTAACTGAGATCGTTTCTGCATTCCAGTCTGTTGACGGCGACCTAGAGGCTTCTATCATTGCTGTTCTATCTGAGCACAATGCTGAAGTTTCTGCTGAGACTTCTTCAAGAATCTCTGGTGATCTTTCTCTAGAGCTTGCTCTTTCAGTTGAAATCTCTAACAGAATCTCTGCTATCAACCTAGAGCACTCTCACCACGTTTCTGGTGACGCTTCTGTTAAGACTTGGGCTTCTGATCAACTTTCTGTTGAAATCTCTAACAGACAAGCTGGTGATACAGCTCTATCTAACGCTCTTTCTACTGAAGTTGTAAACAGAACATCTGCTGACGCTTCTCTAGCTGCTGCAATCACTAATGAAGCTAACACAAGAGCTGCTGGTGACCTAATGGTTGAAGAGACTGTTTCTGGTTTCACTGGTAAGAACTTCCAAACAACTGCAAACTTCCTAGGTGGTACATTCGATCTAGAAGTTTACGTTAACGGTCTAAGAGTTGAGTTCGTTCAAAACGGTCCTGCTGACTTCGATGTCACTACTGTTTACGATCTTGAAGCTACTGACAAGGTTACAGTTATCGGTGTTCAGGCTTAATCTTTAATTAGATTAGTTTAATACTTAAGTTCCTAGGGGCCCCGAAAGGGGCCCCTTTTTTATTGAGATAAATAAACAAAGTAAACAATAGTCTTTATAATAATAATGAAGAAAGATTTCTATAGAGTAGGTATCACAGTCGTTCTAGTTGATGGTGATTCTGTTTTTTCAAACGGTATTAGACAAAATGGAATGATGCTAGCAAAACTTTTAAAGCTAGCTGGCCATGAAGTATCAATATTGAATTTTGTAAAAAACAATCCTATGACAAAGTTTCCATGGGATATTAATGAATATAAAACAATAAATATTTTTGAACAGCCTGACTATCCAAAAAATCTTGATGTTTTAATTCACCTTCAGACTGCATCTAATGAAAGTGAAACACTCATGTGGAAGCAAATAAATCCAGGTCTTAAAATTATCACATATCAATGTGGTAATAATTATATTAACGACATGGAGGATATCCTATTTAAACCAAGAACAAATCATAATACATTAGCAAAGATCGATACTGCTATTGATGCAGTATGGTATGTTCCTCAACAAAAATTCAATAATCACGATTACTATAAAATTCTTTTAAGAAGAAATCCAAAGGCTATTCCATTCGTTTGGGATCCTATGTTTATTGATGAACATGTTAGACTGACATCACAGGCAAGCCCTGAAAAGAATACACATTATGATAATGAGGGTTTTGCAAAAAGGGTTTCAATGTTTGAACCTAATATTAATGTTGTTAAGTATTCAATGCCTTGTATTCTTGCAACTGAACAGGCTTATAGAAAAAGACCAGATCTAATTTCATTCATGTATGCAAGTAATACTAATAAGTTAGTAGACATTAATCTTTTTAAATCTATGATGAATCAATTGGATATCGTAAAAGATGGTAAGGCTCAATTTACTTCAAGATATCCAATCGTACACTATCTAGAATCAAGAACAGATATTGTAATTTCTCACCAATGGGGAAATCCACTGAATTATCTATACTTAGATGTTATGTACCTTGGATATCCATTAGTACATAATGCAGAGCTTATTGCAGATCTTGGTTACTACTATGAAGGATTTAACCTTGACGATGCAGCAGATCAAATTATTAATGCTGCTGAAAACCACGATAAAAATCTAGAACAATATAAGAAAGATTCATTAGAAAAGATTTTTAGATATATGCCTGAAAATAAAAAGCTTCAAGAAGAATATACAATGCTTCTTCATTCTTTATTTGATGAAGAGCTTGAAAATTCTATGAATTGGAATCTTGATTGGAAAACAAACTTATATAACAGAGAATGAAACTCTCTTTTGTAATGCAATCATATCTTGGAGATTATCCAGGATCTAGATCAAATCCTATTGAAAAGTTTAATAGAGCTGTAAATAGCTTTATAAATCAAACAAACCCTAATTGGGAACTAATTATTGTATCTGATGGTTGCAAAATTACGGAAGAACAATACATGCTAAATTTTACAGATGAACCTAGAATTAAATTTAAGTTTGTCGAGCCTGCTGAAAATAGAATGTATGAAAATAATGATGGTGCTGTATTTCATAGAGGCTATCCAAGACAGGTTGGTGTGGAAATGGCTACCGGCGATTGGATAGGATACGTTGATTCAGATGATTTTATAATGAATAGTGCTGTTTCAAATTTAATACATCAGTTATCAATGGCTGATAAAATTTCTGAAAGCAGACCCGATGACACAAAAATAAAAATGGTATTCAATACACTAATTATTGAAAATTTTGTTTATTTAGGTATATTAAAACTTCAGGCAGAAAAATATAAAGAAGATATTGCATCCGGAAAAATACAACAACCCAGTGTTGAAGGTGGTGTATTTCAAATTAAAGGACTTCCAAGTGAGTGGGTTACTATTGGTGGTAAAACAATGGGAACTGTATTTATGTGGCATAAAAAAGGATTTCCTGATCATAAATGGACAGATGTTCAAGAAAAAGGAACCAGCGAAGATATTATATTTGCACAAAAAGCTATAACAAAATACAGAAACAATTTAGATCAGATTAAAGTTCCTTACTATGTAAGATGCCATTGGTCAAAACTATGGGATCATTAAAATAATTTAGGATATCCGTATCTTTCACAATATTCATTAAGACCTTGTTTTAATTCTTCAGGAATTTTAAGAAGGTCTTTTTCAATTGCAGTATATCCTGCATGATTCCTTTCATTTCTTAATAGAGTATCTTTAAAATCAGATACTTCAATATTTTTAGAAATTAAAAATGAATGAAGATCTTTAGATTGGTCTTCAATTCTAAAAACAAAATCAGGATTCATATTTCTTATTAGTTTATCCCATTCAATAATAGATCTTACTGCATTTTCAACATCATTAGAAAAATTAAGACAATTAAACGATTGAAATCTGTAACCGGCTGTTTTTGTTTCAGTAAGCGCAACTGATGGAATTGAATTCTTAGGATTCCTTACATTATAAATAACATATTGATATTTGTATTTAAGTGCATTGAAATGTTCCATGTATATTCTAGGCTCTACATTACTAACTAATTGCCATGCAACAATACCATCCTTTCCCATTTTTTCATGACCAACATCAAGCCCCCAGCTTTTTAATAGATTAGAAGTGTATCCAGTTCCAGTTCTAGGATGTCCCACACCTAATATAATTTTAGCTTCTTTAGCGTTTTCATGTTTTAATCTTTCCATAAACGAAACATATGCCTGTAAAACTTCGTCCTTTTCTTCTTGTGTAGAACTGTGATACCATTTCCATGCAATAGAACC
>JALRHN010000201.1 GCA_023259575.1 Candidatus Kapaibacterium sp.
AGCATGCTCTTGTACTTTTTCTGGTTTTAAATCAGCCATATAATAAAATCCTTAGAATTGTTATTGTGATTCCCCTTAGAGTATGTATCAATTAGTTGATACTATTTTATATTTATACTCTATCTTCTGCAAAATAGCATTTTTACTACTTAGACAATACAACAAAAAAGCCCGAAAAAAAATTGCTTCGGGCTTTTTAACTTTTATGTAACAGTTGATGAGATTATTATGCATCAGCTTGATTTTTTGAGCGTTTTGCTGCTCTTTGTCTTGCAGTAGAATCAAGAATTTTCTTACGAATTCTTAAATTTACTGGTGTAACTTCTAATAATTCATCATCTTCTATAAACTCTATAAACTGTTCAAGGCTCATTTGTCTAGGAGGATCTAAGCGTACAATACCATCAGAACCACTTGCTCTCATATTTGTTAAATGCTTTGCTCTACATGGATTTACGCTCATATCATCTTCTCTGCTATTTTCTCCAACTACCATGCCTTCATAAATTTCGGTACCGGGATTAACAAACATAACGCCACGTTCTTGAACCATTTCTAAAGCATAGGCTGTAGATGAACCTGTTTCCATAGAAACGAGAGCACCTTTAGTACGGCCAGTGATAGTGCCTTTATATGGTTGATAATCGTGAAATGTATGGTGAATAATTCCAGAACCTCTTGTAGAGGTTAAAAATTCGGTTCTAAAACCGATTAACCCTCTTGCAGGAACATAAAACTCAGCTCTGATAACATCGCCGGTTGGCATCATATTAACCATTTCACCTTTACGTCTACCTAAGATTTCTATAACTGTACCAATATGCGCATCTGGAACATCAACGATAACATGTTCAATTGGTTCCAGTAATTTATTATCTTCATTGCGCTTAAAAAGAACTTCTGGTTTAGAAACAGCAAATTCATAACCCTCGCGGCGCATTGTTTCTATTAATATTGCTAATTGAAGTTCACCTCTTCCAGAAACCTTGAATGTATCTGGAGAATCAGTTTCTGCTACTCTTAATGCAACATTTGTTCTTAATTCTCTAAACAGGCGTTCTCTAATTTTAGGAGTAGTAACATGCTTTCCTTCGCGTCCAGCAAAAGGAGAATTATTAACGCTAAATTCCATTGCAATAGTTGGTTCTTCAATATTAACATATGCTAATGGTTCAGTACAAGAAGGATCTGAAATTGTATCACCAATATGAACATTTTCGAATCCAGATAGAGCAATAATTTCACCAGCAGACGCTTCTTGAATCTCTGCTCTTTGAACTCCTTCATATGCATACATTTTAGTGATTCTTTGTTGTTCTATTGATCCATCAGGTCGAATCAAAACAACTGAATCACCCATTTTTACAGAACCAGTCTGAATTCTTCCAATAGCAATACGACCAATATAATCACTCCAGCCCAGTGCTGTGATAATCATTTGAAATGGTTTTGCAGCCTCATAAGTAGGAGGTGGAATTGTAGAAATAATTGTTTCTAATAATGGCGCTAATGTTTCTGCGGGAGTATTCAATGATAAAGTAGATTTACCTTGTTTAGCAATTGCATAAATAACTGGGAAATCTAATTGATGATAATCTGCCCCTAAAGCAATAAAAAGTTCTAAAATTTCATCTAGTACTTCCGGAGCACGTGCATCTGATCTGTCGATTTTATTAATAACAACAATTGGAATTAAATTTAATTCAAGAGCTTTTTTAAGTACAAATCTTGTTTGGGGTAAAGGACCTTCTGCAGCGTCTACCAAAAGTAGAACGCCATCAACCATACTAAGAATTCGCTCTACCTCTCCGCCAAAGTCGGAGTGGCCTGGAGTATCTACTATATTGATTTTAATATCACCCCAACGAACGGCTGCATTCTTAGCCATTATCGTAATGCCTTTTTCACGCTCTAAATCATTAGAATCCATTACTCGTTCAGCAACCACTTGATTCTCACGGAAAGTACCGCTTTGTCTTAATAAGTGATCAACTAATGTTGTCTTACCATGATCCACATGCGCAATGATGGCAATATTTCTTATGTCTAATCTAACTGACTCTGTACTCATAACTCTCAATTTTATGTAACAATAATTCTACAAAAATAGAGATTTAATCCTGAAACCTTGGATTATTACTAATATTTCATAATTGTACTATCTTAATATTCATTTTTTGATGCATAGTTTTTTTGTTTATAATTGTTTTATACATTATTGTGTAAGGTTAATCATAAGACTAGTCAATGATGATACAAATCATCAATAGTAGCATCAATGCAATAGAAAATAATTATACTTATTAAGTATTAAGGAATGGAAATGTCTTATAATAATATTAGAAAATGGAAAGAAGTATTAATAATTGGAATGGTTCTTTTTCCAATCATCCTCACTTTGTACATTTGGCCTTTGGCCCCTGATATAGTACCGATACATTGGGATTTTACTGGAAAGCCAGATAATTTTGCCGATAAAGCAACTGGATTATTATTATTTCCAGGAATTATAATTGGTCTATATTTCTTTATGAAATATCTTCCTAAAATTGATCCTAGTAAGTTTAATTATCCCTCTTTTGAAAAAGTACTTTTAACAATTAGATTAGCCCTACATTTATTGCTCTTGTTTATACATTTTGCAACTACTTTGTCAATTATTGGGTCTCCATATGATATCACCTCATATATATTTTATGCGTTAATTATATTTATGATTCTTCTGGGAAATAGTATGATTGATATAGAACAAAATTACTTTATTGGTATTAGGACGCCTTGGACGCTTTCAAACAAAGAAGTATGGACATCAACTCATAGATTTGGAGGATATTTATGGGTAATTTCTGGTATACTGATATTGTGTCTTTTACTTCTGCTTCAATTATTACACATTAACTCAGAAACTATTTTTACAATTTTTCTGATGTGGATTGGTGTTATCGTTATTGCCCCCATTACTTATTCCTTTGTTTATTATAAAAAACTAGAAAAAGCACAGAATCTGAACTGATTATTGCTTATATCTGGTTTATATACACATTCTTCGCAATATGATTGTCTGTTATTATCTTATTCAACATTCGTCCAAGTAACCTTATTTTTAGGTTTTTCTTTATAATCAGAGTTGGTATACTTTAAACTAGATGAGAGAATCGTCTTAAAATTATGTGTATTAAATCGTACAATAAAAGGTGGACAACAAGAAGCACCATCATCATCTTGGACAACCATTTCAATTTCATATGAATGTGACTGAGGTATCCATCTAAAATCTACATCAAAACGATTTATATCACAATGCAAAGATTTATGAGTCTGTGTTGATAATCTATTTTCAATCTCTTTTGTTATGTTATCAAAAGTTATTCTATTATAATTTCCATCTGAATAATGATAGTAAAAATATCTTTAGTAAGCAACTCGGCGAACTTTTCCAGTGCTGCCTCAGAGAAAGTATAGGTAATACCTAGTCTTTCGTCTTCGGCTCTAATGTTGGCCCAGATGTTTGCAAGCTCTCGAATT
>JALRHN010000202.1 GCA_023259575.1 Candidatus Kapaibacterium sp.
CCATTCATAAATGTAATTTCTTTTACATCTTTATTCATTAGCACATATTGAGTTGATTGAGAATAATAACCAGAGCCCATATAAAACTCAGTCAATCTTTTTTGTCCATTTTTAAACTGAATTATGGCTTTATGTATCTTCTTTTTGGGGTCTATCTCTATAATTTTAGAACCGTTTGATAATCGTTTTTCAAATGTTTGAACTTTATTTTTACAAGATCCGATAATAAAATGAATTGCATGTCTATTTTTCATAGGTAAAGAAATAGCAGCTCTGGCTTCACCTGGAACATAGACACCACTTTCCAGCACACTTAAAGGGTTAAACTCACCTTTGCCATTTCCAAGTAAAACTTGTCCAACACCTGCATCAAAACGCCACATTTCTCTATCTGGACCATAAAAATTTCCAGCATGAATTATATCAAGATTGCCATCTTCATTGATATCTTCTAAAATAGTTCCAAAAACAGGTGAAATTTGTGATATAATTGGTAAATCCTTCCACGTAAATTTTCCATTACCATTATTTATCAAAACAATACTTCGTCCATGAGCAGCTTTAGAAAACGATGCATTTTTTAAGACAGAATCTCCGCCAACTAATAGACTAAGGCTTGCGGGAGCTATATCATCAAAATTGACAAATTTTCTGCGTAGCGTTGGCATTTGTCCTATTATACTATTTGAGATTCTTGAAGGAAATAAAGTACCATTTTCATAATAACCTTGAACATATTCTGTGCTTCCATTATCATCGAAATCGGCAGAATATAATACGAATGGATTTTGTTCATTTGGTTCATTATAGCGAGTATTGATTCCAACATTTCCAACTATATAGTCTATATCACCATCATTATCTATATCTCCACCATTAATACTATTCCACATTCCAGTTGATGTGTCAATTCCGGCTAATAGGGATTTATCAGAGAAAACGCCAGAATTATTTTGCAGTACTAGGATTTTCATCCATTCACCAACTACAAGTAAATCTGGATCACCATCTTTATCATAATCAGACCACAAAGCAGATTTAACATGTCCTGGATTTAGCAAAGGAAAAGCCAAAACTTCAGTTACATCTGTAAAAAATCCTTGATTATTGAGTAATAGGTAACTTCTTGTCTGTTTAGCAAAGTTCCCAGCAATATTTCTACCACCAATAAAGAGATCAATATCTCCATCTTTATCAAAATCAGAACCTATTACACAAGATTTTGATACTGGCATTTCAGGAAGAATTCCTTTTGTAAAGCTTCCTTTTCCGTCATTTATATATAATCTATCGAACATTAATGATGGATTTTGCGCAGCATCTTCATTTCCTCCACTTGCAGCATATATATCAATATCACCATCATTTTCAACATCAAAAAGCAGAATAGACTGATCTTCATACATTGAATCATTGGCAAAAATATTTTGCACTTGCGCTTGTGAAAAAACGCCCTCTTTCTTTTGATAAAATATCTGTAATGGAAATCCTTGAGGACCACCAATAACAATATCATCTAAACCATTGCCATCGATATCTCCTGAGGCTAATGCAGGACCATTTATAGACAATTGATTTGGTAAAAGTCTTTCATTATAAAAATCATCAAAGTCATTCTCTTTATGTAGGAAAGAGATTGCACCTGAATCTTTGGTGGTAATTTCTTCTAATAATGGTTTAATGTCTAAAGGTTTTTGTTCAACGTTACTTGCATCTGCTTGTTTAAGAATTAATGTTTGATCGGCTTTGATTTTCTGTAGGGTTTGCTGAGCACCACCTGGCCATATTATTGTTAATTCATCTGCTATTACATTTGCACCAAGCCCAAAATGAGCAATTGCAGCAATACCAGAAGCAAAGCCTCTAGTAGAAGTTAATTGAACAGTTTGGACAGTATTTCCAGTTTTAACAATAATCTTAGCACCGATACCTTTTGTATTTGGAGTATTGCCAATACATTGAACCTTTAAATAATGATGATTTCCAGATTCCATCATTGTGTTTTTATACAAAACAGCATTGGAATCAATAGTATTTAGAATCATATCTAAATCACCATCATTATCAAAATCTGCATAAGCTGATGAACAGGTATTATATGGAATATCCATTCCCCATTCATCTGATACTTTTTTAAATGTTAAATCACCATTATTGCGGAAAAGATAATTAGGTACACGAGTTCTTTTAACTTGACGAATAAGATTGCCAATATCAAAGGTTTCGGCCATTGCCCTAATATCACCTTTAATTTGGGCTGAATCAGAAGCCTCTTTCATTGCTTCTTTACTGATTTGCTCCATTTTATCGTGGGTAATACCCAATCTATTGAAGTCTTTATCCATCACATCCCATTTTAATCCATTTGCTACAAAGATGTCTTTGTTACCATCTAAATCGAAATCCGCAAAAAATACACTCCAACTCCATTCTGTAGCGTCAATTCCAGACATCTGAGCAATATCACTAAATCTGCCATTACCGCGATTTAATTGCAGGGTATTTTGAATAAATTGAGATGAGTCAAAAGTGGAATTGAAAGTCGTGAAATTGTCGAACTGAGTATTTAGGCGAACATGGGTTTCTGGCAACATATCTACAGTAATGATATCCATTAAACCATCATTATTAAAATCTGCAATATCATTACCCATTCCAAACATTACAGTATGAGGTAACTGCGCTTTTGTCATTCTTTCGAATGTTCCATTTTTCTTATTGATATACAGATAGTCTTTTTCTTCAAAATCATTTGCTATATATATATCTGGCCATCCATCATTATTGATATCAGATGAGGTTGCGCTTAATCCAAATCCTTTATGGTCTATTCCACAAGAATCAGAGATATCGGTAAAAGTATTATTACCATTATTACGCATCATTTTTGGTTGAACACCAACATGCTTATAGCCAGCCCTTTGTACCCCATTATTAATTATGAGTACATCTAAATCTCCATCTAAATCATAATCAAAAAAGGTTGATTGAATGCCATTTGCAATTGATTGCAGACCAAATTCTTTTGCTTTATCAATAAAGTTACCCTTGCCATCATTGATATATAATTTATTGGTATCAAAATTATATTTAGTGACATAAATATCTAAATCTCCATCTCCATCAATATCAACCATCGTAGAACCAAAGCATGAACCTGCTGAATCTGTAACTCCGGCTGATAAAGGAGCTTTTTCAAAAGTTAAATTTCCTTTATTGATAAAGAGAGTATTATACCCTTTAAATGAGGTTAAATAGACATCTAATAAACCATCACCATTGATATCGCCAACAGAAGTTCCACCGCTTGCTATTGTAAAAAGACGACTTTCCTTTTTCATTTCAGAAGGCCCCGGTGTCAAATTCAAAAAATGAATTCCTGATATATCGGGAGAAATTTCCTGAAACACTTTGATATGTTCTTTTTTTAGGGGTGTCTTTGTAACAGTTGAAGGTTTAGCTTTACTTTGGGCATATGCTTCATATGTGAATGAATTAACGAGAAATAG
>JALRHN010000203.1 GCA_023259575.1 Candidatus Kapaibacterium sp.
AAAAGGTGTATAAAACACCTTATAGAAGTATGGCTCGTTTAGATATGATAGATACACCTGTCAATCAAGATGCGCCACCGCCGCCGCCGCCACCTGAGATTATTGTAACGGGTACTCTAGCTCAAGCTGGAAATCCGGTACCAGTACCTGATGCTATGGTAGCTCCTGATCAAATATTTGCATCTGTAGATGAAATATCAACTTCATCTTCACAAATAGGAGATCAGCAACAAATTAATATCGATGATTTACCAACAGATGCTGGTTTATCCGTCCAAAAAGAAGAAGAACCTAGTCCTGACGAGTTTATTGTTACAGATCAAGATTATAATGAAGTTGTTTCTAGGGTATTACCAGATTTACAAAGAAGAGTTGAATATCCAGAAATGGCTCGTAGAGCTGGTGTTGAAGGACGAGTTAGTATTAAGGTACTTATAGGCAAAGACGGAAGGCCTAAACCAGGTAGAACAATTGTTGAAGAAACTGCATCAGAATTACTAAATCCAGCAGCTGTAAAAGCTATTATGGCGCAGGTATTTCCACCTGCAACCCAAAATGGTCAACCTGTTGAAGTATGGGTAGTAATTCCTATTGTGTTTCGCTTACGTTGATTATTTAACTATATTTTAGGCGCTGTTTACTTTAATTCTCTTGTGAGAGTAGGGTTAACAGCGCTTTTTTGTACTTATGAATACTACTTTATTCTATTATTTAAATATTTCTATTCGAATTATTACAATTCTTATGGGGATTTTTATAGTTTCAAATTGGCTTAATTTACCACCAGAATCTAATGATTCAGTTCAATGGATTGGTTGGGCCATGATTGCTGTGGGTTCTGTCCGTTTAATAATGTATCTGCTAAAATGGAAAGATTTTATAAAAAAACCACAAGATTCAGAAATTGAAAAACATGATGAAAACATATCATAGGTTTATACTACAGATAGTTCTATCTATATTGCTAATCAGTTGTGAATCAAATGATAAGCAATCAGATTCAACAATGGAATCACCACTAAGGGGTTCTGATACTGTTTATTGTGATGAATCAATCTTCACATGTATAAATAATTCAATGCCAATATATCAAAAGGCATTTCCTGATGCCCATATTACCTTGTTTTCAAAGAATGCAAGGTCATCAATGGCTGAATTATTTTCGGAAAAGACAAAAAGTATTATTGTTGCAAGAAATTATCTTTCTGATGAAGATTCGCTATTAAAACAGTCTGGTAATTCTTTCCAGAAAATACATATTGCTAATGACGGACTTGTTTTTTTTGTATCAAAAGAGTTTCCAATCGATACATTAAATATTAATCAGTTAACTGAGTATATTTCTGGAAAAAATAGATTGTCATTTTATTTCCCAAAATTAAATTCTGAACCATTGTTACTTATACCTGGTGCACAATCTTCGGAATATGCAAATTCAATTTCTTTTTTTCCTCAATTATCTAAAACAGCAAAAGATATTGCAAAATTTATTGATTCTAAAGATTCTATAGTTTTTGAAGTTCTCAAAGGCAAATCAATAGGATTAGGATACTTATCGTATATTCAAAAGAATCCTTTGTTAAAATCATTAAGAATCGGATATATAGATTCATTAGGAAATCGTATTCCACCACAAATTGTACATCAAGGATTTATCATACAAAAGAAATATCCTTTTGGAATACCTATTATTGCATATCTTAGAGAAAAAAGACAAAATTTGCCTTGGGGCTTTGCAACATTTATGGAAAAAGACCCAAATATTCAAAAAGTACTTTTAGATTGCGGGTTAATTCCTGTTTTTGCAAAGTATAATTTGATTCAAGAGGACTAATATGAATTCTAGACATCTTTCATGTGCTCTACAGTTACAAGTACTCATAGTTGCTTTTGTACTAATGCTAACGACGCCTATTTTTGCTTCTATAGATGCAGTTAAAAAAGCCTTTAACAATAAAGACTTTACAAAAGCTTATTCATTAATTCAAAGTAATCTTAAAGATCAAACAAAAGATGCTGATATTTTATTATTAGCTGGTGATATCTATATTGAAGTTAATAAGCTTGATTCTGCATTAATTTTGTATAAAAATGCAAGCAAAATACAAGAAGCAAATTATGGCATAGATAGAAAAATAGGCCAACTTTTTATAAGAAAGAAAGACTTTAAATCTGCATTAACATTTTTATTAAAAGCTGTAAAAGCAAATGAAAAAGATCCCTGGAATCATTTAGCATATGCTGATGGTTTATTAGCTTCTGGAAAATCTGCAGAGGCTGAAAAAAGTTATCTTGAAGCTAAGAAATTAAATAATAGATTATGGCAAGCATCGGCATCTTTAGCAGGTATTGCCATGCAAAAGAATAATGTAGAGGCTGCAAAAATGCATTATGAAGATGCATTAAAGATAGATCCCTCAAATATTGATATCAGAAAAAAGCATGTCCTTTTAGTTAAAGATGATAAAGAACCAGATCCCACCGTTGATGAAACTATAGCTGTTAATAAACAACCCTATGTAGATGGTGTCCTTATTCAAAGTAATCTGGTTTATCCAGAATTAGCAAAAAAAGCTGGTATAGAAGGTAAGGTAACTTTAAGAGTTTTAATTAGAAAAAATGGAAAAGCTAAAAAGTTTATTGTAGAAACAACCGATTCAGAATTATTCAATAAATCAGCAGGGGATGCGGTTATGAAATCTCAATTTCTTCCCGCATTACAAAATGGAAAACCAATAGCATGCTGGTTATCTGTTCCAATATCATTTAAAATAAAATAAATTATTCTATTATCAAGGTATATGTTCATGAGATTGATTATTGCATTAATTGTATTCTCTTCTGCTTCCTTACTTATTAAAGCACAAACTACTGTGGAACGCTTTAAGAAAGCAATTATAGAAAAGGAATATGTTGAAGCACTTTCATTGACCTCTCAAGTAATTAGTGAAAATCCAAATTCTTTAGAATTGTTAGAGCTAGCTGCAGATGTCTATGCAGAAATGGAATATCATGCAGAAGCTGTTAAAGTATTACAATCCGCTTTAGAAATAGAATCGAATAATGTCAAGTATATTAGAAAGCATGCTTTAGCTTTAGCAAATACATCAAAATATACTGAAGCTGTAAATAATATGAATAAGTTATTAAAGAAAAAGGGTATGGATAAAGATCCAGATAATTTGATAGCTTTAGCAAATATTTATCTAAAAGCAGATTCTTTAGCACAAGCCGAATATACTCTGTTAAAGGCAAGAGAAACAGATGATAAAAGAGCTGAAATATTTACCGGTTTAGGTGATTTATATTATGCTAAAAAGGTATATGAATTAGCTAAAGATAATTATGAATCTGCAATCTCATTGAACAAAGAATTGTTAGAACCTAGAATTAAATTGGCCAGCTCATACTATCGTTTAGGTAATATGGAAATGGATCAAACGTTATCACAAGAATATTTTAGACGTTCTTTAAATGAATGGAAT
>JALRHN010000204.1 GCA_023259575.1 Candidatus Kapaibacterium sp.
CAATGTGTACATCAGCTACTGCTTGATGATTATTAGATAATATATGATGCGAAATTGCTATATCTTGAATACTATGATCAGCTTGTACAATACTTATAGATCCAGCTTCCAAAGCATCATGATCATTATCTTCAATCCAAAACATAGGAATAATCTTGCAAGTATCTTCAGAATACTGATTAGCAGTGGAGATTGCTGAACATGCTTTAAGAATTGAATACAAAGGCCCACCTAAAAAGCCTACTTGTTGTCCGGTAATGATAATTCCTGCTTTTTTCTGCTCTAATAATAACAAATTATGCTGCTGAAGTTCTGTTAACTCAACATGATGCATTGTTTTACGAATAATTTCTACCGTATAATCAGCATATTGTTGCTTATTGATAATTGCATTCCGCCAGTTAATATCTTCTAGTTTTTTATTAGATGAATACACTTGAGAAGCAATATCAGAATGAGAACATAATTCAGAAAAGATTTTACTAAAACCAGGAATATCAGAATATGAAAGCATAAAAAACCTAATTACAATGGCTGATCTAAATATTGATTAAGAGCTGAAGACTTCTCAGCTTGATCATTATGAGAAAAATGCATCATATTCTCTATATATTTGGCAAGAATATCAAACTCTATATTTACTGTCATCTGAACTTTCAATAATCCAATTGTAGTATTAGAAAGCGTATGAGGAATAATAGCAGACATAAAACTATTATTGTGAACTCTAGCTACTGTTAAACTAACTCCATTGATACATACCGAACCTACTGGGACAATATACTTTTGATATTGGGCTGGAAATTCAATCCATAATTGCCAACCACCACCATCAACAATAGAGATATTAGCAACTTTGGCAATGCAATCTACATGTCCTTGTACTATATGCCCGCCTAATCTTCCACCTACTTTCATAGCCCTTTCAAGATTGACACTATCGCCTGCCTTTAAGGAGCCCAATGTTGTTTTTAACAATGTTTCTTGAACACTATCAACTTCAAAATCATGAGAAGTACATTTTACAACAGTTTGGCATGCACCATTTACCGAAATAGAATCATCAACAGAAATATCTTGAAGAACTTTTTGAGCTTTTATTCTTATACGACGTGAAGTGCCTCGTATTTCAGTACTAATAATTGTACCTGTTTCTTCGATAAGGCCTGTAAACATAGATATAATCTTCTTTAATTATTAAATGTTGGACTGTAAAAATCTAACTTTTACCTATCAATTGCTAACATTCAGCTATCGAAATTTATTTAAGGTATTTGCATTCTTATACCACAATAAATAGTTCTATTATCTAAAGGACCCCACACAAGTGATGCATCAAAATATTCACTTTGGGGATTCATACCATCTATAACAACCTCAGATTGCAAAGTATTAGTGATATTTTCAACTCCTGCATACACATCAAATGTGGATGATTTATAGGTACACTGAATAGAAAATCTACTAAAAGCTGGATAAGAATCTGAAAATCTTAGATAATCTGGATTATCTTTAGTTGAAGAAATACGTCCTGAACTATTCCAAACTGCGGTAAAATCAACTTGAAAAGCATTATCAAATAAATTTTGAGAGAATGTAGATAATACTCTATGTGGACTAAGCATTGCTTTTCTTTGTTGTATGGCATTTGTTGTTAACCAAACATCATTATAACGCCATGCTAATGTAACAGATGAATATTGCCAAGGACTACATTCAATTTGAAGCATCGCACTATTTGCATAAGACATACTATCATTCACCACAGCAATAATTCTTGAACTTCTGTCAAAATCCGTTATTACTTGATTAGAAAATTGAGTTCTATATACTTCTGCATCAAATGTAATAGGCATTGCAAATAAGGATGTAGTATATGTAATAGAACCACCATAATTCCAAGCTTTCTCTGGGCTTAACACTGAATCTATGATAACGATTCTATTACTCACAAAAGCTGAAAGATTATCTGTAATTGGATTAGAAACTCGCATGCCTGAGCCAGCAGAAGCACGCAATTGAAGTTTTTCATCTATACTATATTTTACATGGATACGGGGTGTAATAATCATTCCATAAAGATTATGAAAATCTGCTCTTAATCCAGTAACCAAACTAAATGAAGAATAAGGACTAAATGTATTTTCTGCAAAAATACCAGGCACATATTCTGTTCTCAATCTATCTGAATTCATAAATTGTTCGGTATAATTATCATATAAAAAACTAATACCATAACGCAAAGTATGATCATCAAAATCTTGGACAGCTATTCCTTTCACAATAAAACTTTGTTCATCACCATTATATTTTTTTTGTCCAATTGTAGATAGCATAGAATGCACAGATCCAGAAATTTGAAAAGCAATAGACTTTGCAAATGAATAATCTAATTCCATAAATCCAATCTTAGAGAAAAATTCCCCTCTTTGTGTAGAAGTTTCGGACATAAACAATGGGTCAGAATTATGAACAGCATGAGAATGCTGTCCTGTCATGCCACCTTTATAATTATCTAATAATCCCTTAACAAACAGTTGAAACTCTGTATTTGCAGTGCTATGTTCAATTTTACAAGCAATATTTCCCTGTTTAAACAATGGCATATCAATATAACCATCTTGATTTCCATCTACTTCATGATTAAATATTCTGCCATGAGTCATTAATAAAAAATCCCATCCTTTTGCAATTTCTGAAGCAGAAGCGATATTAAGTTCATAGCGTTGCATTTGATTTATATATGCATTAACAAATAAGGAAGGACTATTAAAAGGCTTGATATATTCAATATTTATTTGTCCTGCTATGCCTTCATATCCATTCAATACAGATGCAGCACCTTTAGATATACTTATTGACTCCAAAAAAGCACCTGGCACATAATCCATTGCAAAGGGCAGAGCCAGACCCCTAAATCCTGGTACTGCTTCTTGTAATTGCTGGGTATAC
The DNA here is from genome assembly GCA_023259575.1 of Candidatus Kapaibacterium sp. Classification (GTDB taxonomy): domain Bacteria; phylum Bacteroidota; class Ignavibacteria; order Kapaibacteriales; family UBA961; genus UBA961. The sequence goes on from JALRHN010000204.1 coordinate 2,953, forward strand.
ATACCTCGTAAACCCAATAATTGAATATACTTAGAACCTGTAGCTGCATCACTATACGATATTTCTACAGAAGGGCTTCTTTCGAAAGATTCCGCTAAAGAACAGCAAGCAGATTCTCTTAATTTTGATGATGATATTCTTTCGGTCCTAATTTCTGCTTTGGTAATTGTTGATAATGATTTATCCTCTACAATGATATTGTCAAGTACTATATCTTGCTTTAATAATACTTGAAAAATACCAGAATCTTTAGCGATGAGGACAGTATCTTTTTTATATCCAATTAAAGATACGATGAGCAATGAATCATTTTCTTTCTTTTTAAGACTAATCATTCCATCTTTATCACTAATCATCCCTTTAGTAGAACCAATCCAATATGCAGAAGCATTCGGCAATGGTTTTTGTCCATTATCTATATCAAGAACATGTATTACTACTGTTTGTGCATATATATTCATACAATGAAGTATAGCTCCTAAGACTATACTTATAATCATTCTGGATTTATGATTATTACATATACTTT
>JALRHN010000205.1 GCA_023259575.1 Candidatus Kapaibacterium sp.
GGATAAGCCAAAACAGTGAATTAGCAAACCAATACATAAGATTATGTGTTTTCTTGCATACATCTTATACCTTTACATAAGGGTATCGAACGATTAAAGCATTTTTACATTCACAAAATCCGACATTTCACTATTGTACTTTTGGTTTTTCAAGTAAAATCAGCCCTTCTGTTCGGTCCTGATGATAATGAATTTCCCAATCATTTTTAAAGAGGACGACAGTTCTACCTTGATCATCATAAGCATAAGTAAGAGTAGAACTGGCTGGTTTTATATCATTACCTAGCCAACGTGTTCTAGTAAATGGTAATCTGTCTAACTTAACAGACTCACCATATTCAGATTCCATTCTGGCTTGGAATACTTGTAATTGTAATTCTCCAACTGCTGCAATTAAAGGAGTAGGACTTTGCTGAGCATCACTAAAAATTTGGACAACGCCTTCTTCGCCTAATTGCTCGATTCCTTTTCTAAAACTTTTACTAAAAGAACCACTTACAGGATATAACTTAGCATATATTTCGGGTGCAAATCTTGGAAATTGTGGAATGGAAAAATCGGGTCCTGTAGACAAAACATCACCCACCAGGAATGTTCCAGGATTAGAAAGACCAATAACATCTCCAGGATACGCTATATCAATGATTTCTCTGTCTTGACCAAAAATCTGAAAAGGATAATTTATTTTCACATCTTTGCCACTTCTTGAATGCTTAGCAATCATTCCTCTTTCAAAAACACCAGAGACTATTCTAAAAAAAGAAATTCGATCTCGATGTTGTTTATTCATATTTGCTTGCATTTTATATACAAAACCAGAAAAGAAGGGTGCATCTGGATTAATCATGCCCGAAGTTGACTGCATTCCTTGAGGTTCTGGAGCAAGATCAATGAGATATTGGAGGAAATTTTCAATACCAAAATTTGTAATTGCGCTACCAAAAAAAACTGGAGTTATAATTTCTTCTAGAAATTCTTCTTGATTAAAAGCTGGAAGCGCTGTTTCTACTAATTCTAAGTCTTCTTTTAATTGTGTATAAGCATCAATCCCAAGCAAAGCAATAAAACTTGGATCATCAATACCTTTGGTGACAACAGGAGCACGATATTTATTACCTTCTGTTTTTTCGAATAAATGTAAAGTACCAGTATTTCTCTCATACACCCCTTTAAAGCCTGTTCCATCTCCAATTGGATAAGTCATTGGAACTGTTGTAATTCCAAGCACTTTTTCTACATTGTCCATTAATTCAAAAGGAGACAAAGCAGGACGATCCATTTTATTAATAAAGGTAATAATTGGAATACCTCTATCTCTACACACTTTAAATAGTTTTAATGTTTGCTCTTCTACTCCTTTTGCAGCGTCTAAAAGCATAATAGCACAATCTACGGCCATTAATGTACGATATGTATCTTCACTAAAATCTTGATGTCCTGGAGTATCTAAAATATTAAGTAAAAATCCATCATATTCTACTCTCATAGCACTAGATGATACGGAAATACCGCGTTCTTGTTCTATGCTCATCCAATCAGAAGTAGTAGACCTATGTTTACCACCGGTTACGGCACCAGCACTTCTTATAGCTCCGGAATAGAGCAATAACTTTTCGGTTAATGTAGTTTTTCCAGCATCAGGGTGAGAAATTATTGCTATAGTTCTTCTTCTTTTTATTTCTTGTCTTATATCAGACATGTTCATCTATCCAGATTAATCAGCGAGTAAAACATCAATTTTTTGGGTAAAATCTTCTATAAACTTATTTTCTTCTTCCATACCTATTTCCATAAATCGTCCAATACCTTGTTTGTCTAAGATAAATTTTGTAGGTATACCTGTTACTCCATATGCTGAAACAAGCTTGTCTTTTTCATCAAAAAACACAGGGAATGTATAAGGATTTTTGTCTAGAAATTCTTTCACGGGTACTTTTCTATCTTCTGCTTTTTCCCAACAATTCACAATAGCAAATTGAACTTTAGGATTGTCTTTATATTTATTGTATAATTTTTGTAAACCTGGGAAAGACTTTTTGCATGGGCCACACCATGTAGCCCAAAAATCTAGGAATACAACTTTACCTTTCCAATCTGCAATTTGTATTGTATTACCTTGCATATCTTTTAATGTTGCGGGAATAGCAGAAATTTCTAGCATTTCTTCATATAGTCTATTTTTTACTGCAATTTCACCCTGATTTTTTAATTCTTTTAATGCTAATTCACAAGCTTTTGAATCTGATTTTTCATTATATAAAAATTCATGTAATTTTTTAAAATCATCGATGATTTTTTGATTAGCTACACCTTCTGAAATTGCTTGTGAAGCATAGAGATATGCATCTTTTTGATTAGAAAGAGCATCTAATAATTCAGTTGTAAATTGATAAACCAGGGTCATTTGATTAGCTGGTAAATCATGTGGATACTTGGTGAGAATTTCTTTATATAATTCTAAAGATTGTGCATAATTCTTTTGAAGTTTATGGATAAAGGCAGTAAGCATCAATGACTTAGCTATATCTCTTGATTGTTCTGGAGCAAACTCTATATTTGCCATATATTTAGGTTGTATTACCGAGGCAATATCTTTTGCTACATTTACTGCTCTTTCTGCCCATCGTAAAGCTTCTTTAAGAGAATCTCTTGCGATATAACCTTCTGCTATATCCATACATGGCTGAACAGGTACAGAAGGATCTCTTAATAATCTGGCTGCAACAACCAGCAAATTTCCACTTTGAATTTGGACTCTTACATATCCTTCCGTAATTCTTATCATTGAAGGAGCATAAGAATACTTTTTCATAAAGTATTCTGCATTTTCTAGGAACATTTCTTTGCTGGCAGAACTGAATACTCTATTTGCGGCAGCATCCTCACAGAATTCGTCAAGTGGATGAATTGATTCATATACTTTTTCTACAGAATCGGCAATTGAACCTTTCCCTATAATCCTTAGAGCTTGACAAAATGCCTTAAACTCGGGTTCATTATCGTAATTAGGTTGAAATGGTAATAAGATATTTGCAATCTTAGATTGCAGAGAATCTCTTGGAATCTCTTTTGTCATATAACCTAATAATGCTTTCAGATAACTTTTATGGAATATTCCAATTTCATCTTTTGGCATTTCTTTCAATAATTCAAATGCTTTTTCGGGATGTATTTTTCTTGCACATGGCTTAGGTAATGCATCAGTATATGATATTATTCTTCTAAAAGTGCTTCCTGGAATATAAGATCCCTTTTTAGAAGAACATATCATTTCCCAAAATTCTTCATTATTATTATCTATGAATTTATTGCCATCACTTACTTTCATTAATATCAGAACCGCATCGTCTTTTGGAACAAAAGCAGTTCTAAATAAAGCATGATTCGGCTTTGAAGGATCCATTTGAAAAAGTTTATACTGAACTGCATATGGTTTTTGATCATTTGCTGTAAAAATATAG
>JALRHN010000206.1 GCA_023259575.1 Candidatus Kapaibacterium sp.
TGATTCGTATAGCTCCTGCATTGCATATAACTCAACATATTATGTATGAAATTCCGCTTTCTGATATCGTATCAGATGTACCTTGGAAGATTAGTGGGTTCAGATGTGGATTAGGATTACGTTATTCATTTCGTAAGTTTAATCCTACACCAAATATGCCATAAAAAAAGATCATATATGCTCAGTGTACATATATGATCTCTACATTGTTCGTTTAAGAATCATCTTATTCTGTTGGTGGTAAACTTTTCTGTTCTTTAGGTGGCAGTTTACCCATTTCGGATTTCAATTCGAGTAATTGCATTTCTATATCTGTAGAAGAAGAGAGAGATTTAAACTCTTGTTCTAAAGAATTATCATGTCCTGCAAGTTGATCAAAAGCTTCGGCTTGAGATTCTAATACTTCGATCTTTTGTTCAAATTTATCAAACTTTCCAAAAGCATCTGATCCTACTCCACTAAAAGACTGAGCAATTTGTTTTTGAGCTTTGGCTGCCTGAGATCTAGCAATCAAGGTGCCTTGTCTTGTTCTAGCTTCATCTAATTTGCTTTTTAGTTGATCTAATTGTTGACGAATCTTTTCGGCAGTTGCTTTAGCTTGAAGATATGCAGGCTCTAAATCAGAAATATTTTTGTCAAATAATCCCTTTTTTTCTAATGCAGCTTTTGCTAAATCGTCGCGTCCAGCAGCAATAGCTTGTTGAGCTTTAGCCAACCATTCTTGAGATTCGATACGTGCTTTACCAATTTTTCTTTCTAAAGATTTTTCATTCGCAATTGCATTTCCCACAGCAATTGTAGCTTGATTAACAGATTCTTCCATATCAAGAACCATTTGTTTAAGCATTTTTTCTGGGTCTTCTGCTTTATCTATAGCATCATTAACATTAGATCTAAATAAGTCTGCAATTCTAGAAAATAATCCCATTGTGTGTTTTCCTTGATAAGGTAGAATAAATTCACAGTGTATAACTAATTGTGAAATTACGAGTTCAATACTGCAAAGCAAAATAAATCTATTTTCATTATCTATCTATTTCGAATTAGAACTAATGAAGTTTGTAGATTTGCATATAATAAATACATCACTTATTGTTAAAACAATGATCATAACATCACAATCTATAGAAGCAGTAGTAGAAATGTTTGCTACATTGCCGTCTATTGGAAGAAAAACAGCACAAAGATTAGCATTTCATATTCTTAGACAACCAGAAGAGTTTATAAAACAATTTGGTGAATCTATGGTAACCATGAAACAGACAGTACACTTGTGTAGCATGTGTTTTAATTTTACTGAGAGTGATCCTTGTTCTATATGTATGTCACCCAAAAGAGATAGATCTATTCTTTGCGTTGTTGAGCAGCCAACTGATGTTATGGTATTAGAAAAGACTAGTGAATTCAGAGGGCTTTATCATGTATTACACGGTACGATAAATCCATTAGAAGGTATAAATCCTCAAGACTTAAAAATATCTGAATTAATTAGCAGAATTAATCCAGATGTTCAAGAAATTATTTTAGCAATTAATCCTACTGTTGAAGGTGAAGTAACTACCCAATATTTAGCTAGATTGATAAAACCTATAGGCGTTACAGTAAGTAGGATTGCTAGAGGAATTCCAATAGGAAGTGAATTAGAATATGCAGATGAGGCTACATTATCAAGAGCATTGGAAGGTAGAATTGAATTTTAATACATTATTATGAATATTAAGTCAACTATAATATTATTGTCACTTTTTACACTAAGCTGTAATGTGTTATCAACAAGAGATCCTGAATCACCTGATACTGGACAAAATATTCTTGTTCCAGCTACATCTCCAAGTTTGGTTCTCGTAAATATGAAATCGTCCATTGAAGGAAAAAACCCAAATAATCTTTTATTATGTTTAGCCGATACAATGCGCGGAAGTAAACTCCCCTTTCAATTTGCCCCAACAGCGGAAATAAATACACGATATGCTAGCTTATTTGTGAATTGGAATGTATTAAATGAAAGAACTTCATTTCAGAGTCTTTTAAGTAAAATACCAACTGATGGTGGTATTTCACTTCAATTTCAACAAGTTGTATATGATGTTATAAGCCCAGATTCTGCTGTGATATTAGCTAATTATGAGCTATTAACAAATCATCAATTACAAACTATACCCAAAAATGCAAAAGGACGTTTACGATTTGTATGTACTCAAGAACGTGGTGGGATATGGAGTATACAATCTTGGACTGATAATACACTTTCCATAGTAGATAGTAATTCTACATCTTGGAGTCTTTTTAAAGCACAATTCAGTAATTAAATTATGATATATACAGCGTTATTATGTTTGATTTGTTCTTGTATTCCTATTTCTTTGATTTCTCAAAATGAAGATTTTACCTGTAAAGTAAGATTACCAGAAATTGTAAATAGTTATGCAAAAACATTATTGCCAGTTTTAACTCCTGATGGAAGTAGAATTTATTTTGACCGCAAAGAACACCCAGAGAATACCGGTGGAATTAATGATCCTGATGATATTTGGTATTGTGATCGCTTGCCAAATGGATATTGGACTGAACCCAAAAATATTGGACCACCATTAAATACTGCCAGTTCTAATGCTTTGTTTGCTATCAATCCTAAAGGGAATAAAGCATTTGTGGCTTCTGTATTGCCAGATTATTCTATGCAGTTTTCTATTGCTGAAAAAGATAAAAAAGGATGGAAATCTGGTAAAATTATGAAAATAGAAAACTTTTATAGTAATTCAACAAATTACTTTGCAACCATGAATGCAGATGCAAATGTGTTGCTTTTTTCTTTAACTAGAAATGAAACATTAGGTGATTTGGATTTATATGCTTCTTTTTTACTTTCTGATACCTTGTGGTCAGAACCAAAGTGGTTAGGTTCTACTGTCAATACAGCTTTTAGAGAAGGTTCGCCATTTTTAGCTAATGATGGTAAGACTTTATATTTCTTTTCAAATGGACATCAAGGATATGGTGGCAATGATTTATTCGTTTCTAGACGATTAGATGATTCATGGACAAATTGGTCAAAACCTATCAATTTAGGACCTACAATCAATACTCCTGGAAATGAACGATCGATAACATTAACATCTAAGGGTGACACTGCTTGCATTATTTCTACAGATCAAGAGCATGAAAGTGAAGGAATCTATTTTGTTTGCTTAAAAAAAGAATATAGACCTGAAAAACCTCAGATTACCACATTACCAAATATTACAATTTCCAATCTAGAGCAGTCTTTAGAATTGTATTTTCCTATTGGTTCATCAAGATTAACAAATGAACATAAAAAACAATTAGAATAGAATTTAAAAATAATTTAATATAAACGTTTCAAGAACAACATTTTATTAACTTGAAACTTTAAACCTGAAACTAAATAAAATGTTACAAATAAAAAATTTACACGCGTCTGTTGA
>JALRHN010000207.1 GCA_023259575.1 Candidatus Kapaibacterium sp.
TAATTATTATTGTTGTATCCTTTGTTCAACCAAATTTTCTTTTACTTGTCTTATTGCTTTCATTAACTGCATGGATTCCTATTACTATATATATCAGAGCTGAATTTTTACGTGAAAAGTCAAAAGATTATGTAGCTGCTGCTATTTCAATAGGAGTGCCAACTTGGAAAATAATGTTTAAGCACATTTTGCCTAATTCATTAGTTCCCATAGTTACTAATTTCCCTTTTGCCATTGTAGCTGGGCTTTCAGCTTTAGTGAGTTTAGACTTTTTAGGTTTTGGATTACCTCCACCAACACCAAGTTGGGGGCAAATGCTAAGTACAGGATTGCAAAATATTACTAAATGGTGGCTTGTGTTTTCACCTATGTTTGCATTGTTTACTACATTAATTATGATTGTATTTATTGGCGAAGCCATTAGAGAAGCATTCGATCCAAAAACATTTTCTAGATTACGATAATATATTTAGATACACAGTTAACAAATTAGGCCTATCTAAGTGACTAAAGATAAACTTTTCGAAATTCAAAATTTAAAAACATACTTTACTGTAGAAGGTAAAGATGCTAAAGCTGTAGATGGAGTAACCTTTGATATATATAAAGGAGAAACTCTTGGCTTAGTAGGAGAATCTGGTTCTGGTAAGTCAGTAACTGCATTATCTCTTCTTAAATTGATACCAAATCCACCAGGAAAAATAGTAGATGGTAAGGTTTTGTATAAAGGACAAGATGTTCTGGATTTAACCTATGAAGAACTGTATAAAGTAAGAGGTAAAGAAATAGCGATGATATTTCAAGAGCCTATGACTTCGCTTAATCCAGTTCTAAAAGTAGGAATGCAGATAGAAGAAGTGTTAATGGCCCATGAGGGTTTAAATCAACAAGAAGCTAGGCTTAAAGCAATTAATATGCTTGAACTTGTTGGTATACCCGCTCCTGAAAAAAGAGTAGATGAATATCCACATCAATTCTCTGGAGGAATGCGCCAAAGAGTAATGATTGCAATTGCTTTAGCCTGTAATCCTGCTCTATTAATCGCAGATGAACCTACAACAGCATTAGATGTTACTATTCAAGCTCAAATACTTGAGTTAATGCTTACCCTTAAAGAAAAGCGCAAAGAGGCAGCAATTTTACTTATTACACACGATTTAGCTGTAGTTGCAGAACTATGTGACCGTGTAATAGTAATGTATGGTGGAAAAATACAAGAAATTGCTACTACAGAAGAACTTTTTGATAAGCCTTTACATCCTTATACCAAAGGTTTAATTCACTCTATTCCCCATACACATGCTCCTGGACAAAAAGGTCAAAGATTAGAAGCAATTCCGGGTAATGTGCCTAGTATTATGAATTTTCCCTCTGGATGTAAATTTTGTACCAGATGTACTGTCAAAATTGATAAATGTACAACCGATGAACCACCTCTTAAAGAAATTATGCCACAACATTTTGTACGATGTCATATCGTTGAAACTACAATGGAGAATGGACTAGCTTATGAATAATTCTTTATTACTAGAAGTAAAAAATCTCCAAGTATATTTTCCAATCTATGGTGGAGTGATACAAAAGAAAGTTGCAGAAGTAAAAGCTGTTGATGGTGTTAGTTTCTCTTTGCATAGAGGTGAAACATTAGGGATAGTAGGTGAATCCGGTTGTGGTAAAACAACTGTAGGAAGAGCAATTATTAATGTATTAAGGCATGTATCTCCAGATGTACATTTGGGTGGGGAAGTACTATATCATGATAAAAATGGAGAGATTCATAATCTTTTGCATTTACATACCAAAGCAATGATTCCTTTTAGATCAAAAATACAAATGATTTTTCAGGATCCATATTCTTCCTTAAATAGCCGATTATCTGTAAAACAAATTGTATCCGAACCTTTAGAAATACATAATCCTGAAATGTCAGCTGCTGAAGTAAATGATAAAGTATTGTGGCTATTAGAAAAAGTAGGTTTACAACCAGAATATGCAGCAAGATTTCCTCATGAATTTTCTGGTGGACAAAGACAACGTATTGGAATTGCAAGAGCTTTAGCAACCAATCCAGAATTAATTATTTGTGATGAACCTGTGTCTGCTCTAGATGTATCTGTTCAAGCTCAAGTAATTAATTTGATGGAAGACTTAAGAGATGAATTTGGTATATCGTATTTGTTTATTGCTCATGATTTATCAGTTGTTCATCATATAAGCAACAGAATTGGAGTAATGTACCTAGGAAATATGGTAGAAGTAGGTCAGGCAGATGATGTCTATTTCTATCCCAAACACCCATATAGCAAAGCATTGTTATCTTCCGTTCCAAATCCAGATCCGAAACAAAAAGGTAAGAAAAGAATTGTTCTTACCGGCGATATCCCTAATCCATTAAACAAACCTAGCGGATGTAGTTTTAGAACAAGATGTCCAATTGCACAAGAATCTTGTGCAGTAACTATTCCTGAATTAATAGCAAAAGAAAACCAATTAGTTGCTTGCCCATTGGTATAAAATGAAAAAATCTCTGACTATCATCAGAGATTTTATTCTTTTTAGTTCTCATTAAAGAGATAAGTGTGATCCCGGTAGGACTTGAACCTACGGCCCTCGGATTAAAAGTCAGATGCTCTACCACTGAGCTACGGGATCAACCTTTTTCAGAATACAAAATTAAGGATAATTTATTTTTTAACCAAAAATAAACTTTAATACTTAAGAATCGTCTAATTATACACATATACTTTATATTCAAAAAGGAACTCATTATGAGACAAATATTAACTACTCTTTTGTGTGTATTTTTCTTTCTGACATTCTTTACTTCAGTGTATTCTCAAAGTTCATTTGGATTGCAAGCTGGACTTGCCACTCCGTCAGAAAAATTGAATCAAATATATAATGAAGATTTACTAAAAGTACAAAATGCATTTGGAGTTTTATTAAGAGAAGGACCAAATACAGGATACATTGTAAATGCAAAGTTACGTTTTGAATTAGACGAGAAAATATGGTTTAATGGCGGGGCAGGTATAGCAAGATTTCCTCAAAGTGTAATACCAATTGTTAATCAAATTGACAATAAAGATACTTTAGCTGTAATGACAACAATTCAAAATATTATCCCTTTAAGTGCAGGTTTACATTATCAATTCAACCGTGGCTTAGTATCATTATATTTTATGGGTGATATGACGTATAATTATATGATGAATTCTGTAGATGTAAACTATAATAAACAATCTTTTCCTTTGCCTCCAGAAAACGAAACAATCTCTAGAATTGGAATAGGATTTGGTGGAGGATTAGATTTCCATATTCCAATATTCACAGGAAATATTGAAGCAAAGTATAATATTGTCAATTTTATAGGTAGAGACCCATTAGAAGCCGAAAAATCTTACTTTACATTAACATTGGGGATTTATTTTGGTGAAACTCAATCA
>JALRHN010000208.1 GCA_023259575.1 Candidatus Kapaibacterium sp.
AAAAACCTCTTTTTACATGGTGTAATAATGAATAAATGCTATGAAATATCAGTAAAAAATAAATGCTGTACTATATTAAAGTTGATTACCCTGCCAATATTATGATCGTAATGAATTAATAATATTGTTTAATTCTGTTATGATTGATGAAAGTTGCTCTTCAATAGATTCCTTTGCAATGTCTTCTGCTATTTTTTCATCATTAAATCGATTATCATTATCAAAGCTTAAGGTTGTTAATCTTGCTTTTGTTTCTACTATTGTTAAACGCTCTTCACGTATTAGCTTCTTAAGATATTGTAATAATGTAAGATCTTTTTTGCTATAAATTCTATTGCCAGCAATATTTTTTTGAGGGTGTAATTGACTAAATTCTCTTTCCCAATATCTAATTACATGTTGTTCTTCATCTATTAATTTAGCTACTTCTTTTATTGAATATGTTTCTTGAAAATTTTCCATATAGGCTTATATCATGATGTTTTACTTCTAGTAATGACATTAATAAATGTATTTCCTTACAAGTTTATATTATACGATTAATAAACAATACTTGATCCAGAATATACATCACCATTATTCAATACAGCCATTATTCCATAAAAGCCAGGGATGATTTGTTGATGTTTTGGCATAGATAATTGACAAAATCCATCCAATGATTTTTCCTGACATTGTAATGGATATGTATTACCAGCAAGATCAAAACAATAGATATATCGAATCTCATCGTGAATGGGTAATATAGCTTCAAATGTCTGAGAATTTCTATTATACATAACAGATATGGCATGAACAGAATGTGATGCTTGTTCTTGCACTGAAGATATCTGCTGATATTTAGCGCTAAATTTAGAAAAGTAGAACTCATCACCAGAACTTTTTTGATCATTATTTGAGCAATTTGTCATCATATAAAAAGTAACTTTTCCCTTGTAATCATTTTGAGGAGGTATCCAAGAAAATGTCCACTCAATTTCTCCTGGAATAATTGATTTATTTCCTTTAAATGTATGTGTTAAATATCTTCTGCCTTTAGCAGCAGGTATAAAATCATCAGCTTTTTGAGATTGAATTCTTTCTCCATCATAAACGACAAATGAACCAGCATTTTGATTCATACTATCTAAGCATACAATTTGAAATCCAAATTTCGTGGTTCCAGCTTTTCTAACTGTTAGTTTAATATCTACAGTATCATCAGAATACATTGTATTTGATTTTTCTCCAAATTGAAATGTATTTGTAGTATCATCTTGTTGAATAAATGACTGATCATGACATCCATATTGAGCACATGTTTTTTCACCTGGAGCACCGGTTGAACTTTCATGCGCACCTGTTGATTTTAATGAGATTTCATCTTTATCAATTGCACCATTAATCATCCCATACATCAAGATAGAGCAAAGACTTACAATGAGGGTATATACACTATATTTTTTCATGGTTATTATTAATTAATGAATGAGAAAAGTATGAGCATTCATTGATGAACTTGTAGTGCAACGTAGAATGTATAATCCTTTTTGAAATTCTTGCAATGGCACAATAATTTCTGAATTTATATCAGAAAAAGACAATTGATTCATTATCAATGAACCATTAATTGAAAATATTGCAGTAGAAAGAATTGGAATTGAAGGATTTTCATTGTGTATAATCAATTGATTGTGTTTGATAAATGCTTTGATCTGATTATGTTCCCCAAGTTCTTTACATAAATCTTTGCAATCTGTTTGAAATTTCTCACTTAATGACATTGAATGAAGAAATACTTTGTCTCCTTTATCAGAATTATCATTATTGGCAGACACAGTTGCAAAATAAAAATGAACTTTTCCTTGCCCTTTAGAAGGAGCTTTCCACATCATATTCCATGAATGAGATCCTGGCATTTTCGGGAAAGTTCCAGCATGTTTATAGGTTATATATTCTCTGTCTTTTATTTCCAATTCATTAAATAATATTTGGGTATGTTCTGAATCTGAAATAATAAAAGAACCACATTGATTCCCCTTATCATCCAATGCCACAAGCTGAAATCCAAATCTTTTTATTGAAGGATCTTGTACATGCAATGATATCGGATAGATTTCATCAGGTGAATATGAAGAAATTGAAGAATTGTCAAAAAGAAGCTGTGCCTTCGATTGATCACCTATTTTGGAATCATCATGGCATCCACTTTGAGCACAAGTAGATTCTCCAGGTGCTCCGGTTGATGAAGGAGGTGCTCCAAAACTTGTAATATCAACTATATCACTCTTTACTAAAGATTGATCTATTGCGAACAATATGAATGTACAAAAAATGATAGATAAATAGATTTTTTTCATGATATTTTGCTCAATTACTAATATTGATTACAAAATAGAAAAACCATTGCATATTTCATGCATTGATTCTTTTTATGAATATTATTGAAAGATAAAAACAAGCATGTATTTTTGCATAGTGATTTTCATTTATTAAGATAAAAACATGAATTATGATTCTGCAACCTTACAGGCATTAAAATCTTTTTTATATAGAATGGCCGATGACTCATTAATAATTGCTCATCGAAATTCTGAATGGACAGGTTTAGGGCCAATTTTGGAAGAAGATATTGCTTTTTCTTCGATAGCTCAAGATAAATTAGGACATGCTCTTTCATTATATACTTTATTGAATAGTTTGGGTGAGAAAGAGCCAGACATTATTGCATTTACTAGGCAAGCCAAAGACTTTACTTGTTGTCAATTTGTTGAATATCCAATTGGTGGATATGACTTCAGTTTATTGAGACATTTTCTTTATGATACTGCAGAATTAATTCGTTTTACTTCTTTAACATCAAGTACTTATGAACCTCTTGCCAAACTTTCCAAAAAGATAATTGGTGAAATTAAGTATCATGTATTTCATGCAAATACCTGGATGGTTCATTTGGGTGCTAAAGGAAATGAAGAAAGTCATGAAAGAATGCAAACAACCTTAAATCACATTTTTCCTTTGGCATTGGGTATGTTTGAAGAAATGACATCAGATCCTTTATTAATATCTTCTGGTATTTATGTCGGAGAACAATCAATTAAACATGATTGGATTGAAACAATAACAACGATTTTAACACAAGCACAACTCTTAATTCCTCAGGATATTACTCCCATTTATGGTGGAAGAACTGGAAATCATTCAGAATATCTTGATCCATTATTACAAGAAATGACCGAAGTGTTTAGTATAGATCCTTTAGCAAACTGGTAGCAAACTTTAGAAAAATATATCATGAATTATTTGATTGCTGGTAATTGGAAGATGAACACTATTCCAAGTGAGGGGCTTAGATTAGTCGATGAAATATGTCTTCAGATGAAATCTTTGGATCTATCAGTGGATCTAT
>JALRHN010000209.1 GCA_023259575.1 Candidatus Kapaibacterium sp.
GTGTTACGCTTATCGGTACATGTAGCCAATTATGTAATCTAGTAATCACTCTCATATCACATATATGATTAGGAACTCTTGCATCAGCATCTTTGATAAATCCTAAAGCAGTTAATCGGGGATCCATCATTTCAGTTCTACTGATAAAGCGATAATCTGTTTGTAAAAGAAGATCTTCTATGATTGGAATTGAAAGTCTGGAATACCATAATACTGATGAACGATAATACAATGTTTGCTTTAAAATCAAATCTTCTGGCTTCATTAATGTTAAAGACGTTTCAAAACCATATCCCCCAGTTATCATTGACCTAATTCCTAATTCTATCCCTCTTACTCTTGCTTTAGTAACATTTTGAAATTTAATATTTCCAGACGGGGTAAAAGAAGGTTCAATCAAATCGCTTAATTCATTCTGGAAATAACTAATATCTACAAATAATATATCTTGCTCTCCACTGAGTGGAATAGCAGTTGTTCCTCCACATTCATAAGACCAGCTATATTCTGGCTTAACATTCATATTTGGTTCAACTGTTATTCCTTGAAATCTTAATGCCGCAAATCGTTCAGCAACGGCAGCGGCTCTAAATCCTCTTCCAGCAGATGCCCTAAATTGAATACCAAATGGAGAAAGATAGCTAAGTGCAAGTTTAGGACTAATCTCAATATTTTGTTCAGAATCATCTGTTTTTTCAGCATCAATCCTTGCACCTATAGTACAAATCAAATTTTCTATACCTGGTTTTATCTCAGCTTGGCTATAGCCAGACATAAATGTTTGAATTTTTGCGCCATAAATTGGTGCTTGAACCGAATTCATTATTGTATTTATCCCAGAGGTTATAAATATTCCGGGACTAATCGATGCAGAATATTGTAACTCACTATTCCAAGATAAAGCATCACTTGCTATTTGTTCTTCACCGGGAAGTAAATTGGTATTCTTATAATTTGTTATAAATAAGCCAGACCTCATCATTAAAAAAGATTGATCTGAAAAAAAATGCTTAAACTCTAATGCTGATGCTATCTTACCAGATTCTGTCCTTCGATTTGGATTTGTACCAGTTGGAGGCCGAGTTGCACTGTCTAATGAATTCCAAAACACCCAATCACCTCGCTCTTCTGATGCTGCATTGATAAAGAAAGTTAGTTTAGACATCCCCTGTTTGTCAAATTGATATCCTACTTTTCCATATCCGCTCCATCTATTACTATTATCGGAGAGTCTATAACTTTTATCATATTTATTCCCCACATTCATTGTTAATTCTAGATTATTGAATTTCTTAGAATATCCAATATCAATTCCATACAATGCAGGAGGTGAATCATAGACTTTCCACTGTTCATATTTTGGTTGTGTATACATGCCCCCATAAGTTCGAATAATAGTTCTTGCTGTATCAGCAGGTGTTCTTGTAAATAATGAAACTGTACCTCCTAAGGCACCTGTTCCGTAAAGAGCAGATCCTGCTCCTTTGATTACTTCTACACGATTTATTTCCATCATTGGTAAAGCATCAAATTTCATATCGCCATTATCTGCTGATAACATAGGGAATCCATCTAATAATAATGCTACCCTACTACCAACCCCTAAGGCAAAACCAGATGAGCCACGAATACTTACTTGGTCTCTGGCAACATTAAGGCCTGGTACATAACGCAATACTTCGTCTATTCTAGTGGTATTTCTTTGAGATATTTGTTGTTGATCTAATAAAGAAATAGAAACAGGAACTTCTTGAATCGATTGACTTCTTTTACCTGCTGAAACTACTATCTCAGATGCATTTAAAGATCGTGGGAGTAAATATACCATCATTGATTGATCTGGCTGTTTATCTGATAGAGTAATTGTATGTTCTGATGCTATATATCCTATATAGGTGATTCTAATAGTATAAATACCATTTGATAGATTGTCCAGAAGAAAATTCCCTTTATTATCAGATTTTATACCAATTGAAGTATTCTTTATCCTAATTATGGCACCAGATAAAGCTTCATGATTTTCGGAATCTTTGATTGAACCTGAGATTGAACCTGCAAAAGAATCTATACTTGTGGCAATCAGTAAAGCTATCATTATTATCAATTTCATATATAGCCTTAAAATGGTTGTGGAGGTAATGAAGCAAAATCAACTATTATTCTAATATAAGTAGTATCACCTGGTTGAACTTCTAATTGAGTAGGTTTTGTATTATCACCACTTAGTGTATAGATTCCAACTACTTTTTGAGCATTTAAATCAACAGATATTTGTTTTGCAATCCCAATATATTTAATTGTTGTAGGCGCTTCTGGAATCTGAATCTCGAAGTTTGAAGAATCAACATATGTAGGTAAAGACGTAAATCCAGAGATAAAAGCTCTTCCATTTAATAGTTCATTAACAATTCCAGCACTATCTGGCAATGGAAACTGAGTAAAAGCTGCTGCTCTTATCGCAAAAGCAGAATCTGTATCTAAGGACCAAGTGTCTTTTCCACCTTTATACACAATTGTTCCTTTTATAAATGCTGGACCCTTTTTCAGAGTTGGTTCTGGCGGTGCTAATCCCTCACTACATGATACAAGAAGCAATGCAATCACAATATATATCGAGTAAAAAATAGATTTCATATGGTGTTAAACTTCTAAATATGAACAATGTTTTCATAACCAAAATATGGCAAAAGCAAATTACGATGAAATGGAAAAAAAGCAATAATTCCAATAGAAAATAATATCTTGTATATATGAATATTACATTTCTCATATGTGCCTTTATCTATATATGTACTGTTAGTGCTTTTACTGTAATAGCCGAAGATTCAGTGTATACAAGCAGAACAGCACCACTAGTAAGTTGGGGAAAATGTATTCGTATCGATAGATTTCCATCTACATTTGTTCAGGCAAGAACGATAGATATACTTTTGCCTAAAGATTATAATCCTCAACAAAACTATCATGTTCTCTATATGCATGATGGACAAATGCTATTTGATAGCACTTATACTTGGAATCATCAAGAATGGCAAATTGACGAGGTATTTGAACAATATCAAGATTCATTATATGAAACAATCATTGTTGGCATTTGGAATAATAATGAATTTCGCCATGCAGAATATTTTCCTCAGAAAGCTCTATCTTTTATTCCCGATAGTACGAAATCACTGTTTTTATCTGAAAAGTTTAAAGGACAAGCCCTTGCAGATAATTATTTACATTTTATCGTAGATGAATTAAAACCTTTTATTGAAAATGCTTTTTCAGTATCAAAAAAACCTGAACATACAATGATTATGGGCTCTAGTATGGGTGGACTTATTTCTTTATATGCGCTTTGTGAATATCCTCATATTTTTGGTGCAGCCGCTGGATTATCT
>JALRHN010000020.1 GCA_023259575.1 Candidatus Kapaibacterium sp.
AGTAGGTAAAACAAATACATTAAAAGTATCTGAACTTAACACAGTAAATACAAATCGTTTTGAATTACCACCAGTTTTCGCTCCTGATATGTTCGATGTTCGTTTTGCTAATAATTCTTATGTAGCAAATGGCAATGACATGACAATCCGCGTTCAAGGTGCTGAATTCCCAATGACTCTTACTTCACAAGGTCTAACAGGTACTTATACTGCTATTAATGCAGCTACAGGTGAAATCTTAGGTGTTGTAAGTTCATCAAATGCATTAGTAATTAATAATTCTAATGTATCTACAATCAAATTAGCTAAAGTACTTAATGCAGATGCAGCAAATGTTGAGGTATATCCTAATCCTGCTACAAATGCTTTAAATGTACGTACAGCTACAACAGGTGCAGTATCTGTAAATATGCTTGATATCTTTGGTAATACTGTAGCAACATCTTCAATCAATGGTAATGCATTGACAATTAATACAGATGAATTTGCTAATGGTACTTATACATTAACAATTTCTGTTAATGGTGTTATCACAACACAAAGAATCGTTATCAATCGCTAATATTTCAGGTTAACTGATTATTTAGGGTAACAGAGTCCTCTCTGTTGCCCTTTTTTTTATGTAGGACATTTATGTTTAGATATATAATAGGCATTATACTCTTTCTGTTTAATATAGAACAAGGTGCTTCTCAATCTCTGGAATTATCATTTTCGGATAATAATAGTCCTAAACCATTAACATTAACTATGGGTTTTAGATCAGGTGCTACTTTAGGGATAGATACTGTTTATGGAGAGAAAGAATTACCACCATTTCAACCAATTGGTACTGGACATGCAGTACTGGTATTGGATTTGGATAAAAATAGAACATATTCGAGCTTGATAGACTTATATGCTTATAAGGATATTAGAAGCATGGAACCTATTAATATAGCGGATACGTTTTGGATTGCCTTATCCCCATGGACACAGGATAGAAAACAAATGGAGTTTACTTGGAACTGGCCTCTTGATAGTGGCTTGGATTCCATCGTAATTATGGATAAAGGAGGTGTTGCATTTAAAACTTCTTTAAACTCTAATAAATCAGTGATAATAAAACCTAATGATTTTGGGGTTGGTCCAATTACAATTGAAAACTACTATGTAATAATGTATAGAAGTAAAACTGTAAATAGTATAAATCAGGAAGTAAATGAAGAGGAATATTTTAATGTATATTCATTGCTAGGAAACTGTGTTTTGTCACATGAGAAGTATAATGATATCCATATAAAAATACAAGAAATGCAACATGGCTTCTATATATTACAATCTCCTTCACAAACACTAAAAATTAAGAATTTCTAATAGAAATGAACAATATACATCCATCACAACATCAAAGTAATTTTCTGACATTCATGGCAAATAAGTCAGAGATACTTGTAGATACTTATCTTGACTTACAAAAAGGAATTAAACAGGGAAATGAATATTCTCAGTCCTTAATAGACATAGCAATAACAATTGAAGAATATATTTCTACATTCTTACAAGATAAATCTGGTTATGGTGCATTAAAACAAAAATTACTTTTAGAAAAGTCAATAATACAGGCAAAGACAGAATTTACTAAAAGGGCATTGATTAGAAATAGAGGTATCTTATTAGGAGAAAAAGCATTGGACAATCCAATAGATATATTGGAAAGTCTATGTAAAGAATTACAAATAGATATTACAGAAGATAAAGAACTCGATTTTTCGAATATTGCATTGCATATAGTATCTCTAACAGAAGACAAGCAAGAAGATTTAATTAAACAAGCCGAAGCAATTTACTTTTCACTTAGAGAAAAAGGGAAAATAAGTAATTGGATAAGTGAATTTGCAGGTAAAAAATTAGATTATGAACATCTAGAAAAAGCGGAGATCGAAGAAACAGACGGAATAGTGAGTTATAGTTCAAGTCATCATAGAAAAAGAGATGGTTTTGCTTTAACAGATAGAAGAGGATCAACTCGTGAGATAACAAAACAGATTGACTATTGTATGATATGTCATGAAAGAGAAAAAGACTCATGTTCTAAAGGATTACATGAAAAAGATGGATCTATAAAGAAAAATCCTTTAGGAGTTGATATCAAGGGATGTCCACTAAATGAAAAGATCAGTGAAATGCACTTCTTAAGAAGAGAAGGATATCCAATTGCAGCATTAGCAATGATAATGTTAGATAATCCAATGTGTGCTGGCACAGGACATCGTATTTGTAATGATTGTATGAAAGGATGTATTTTTCAAAAACAAGAACCAGTCAATATTCCTAATGTAGAAACATCTGTTTTATCTGATATTCTAAATCTAAAAGATGGATTAGAACTATATGGCTTTTTAATGCAATGGAATCCACTTAAAGTAGAAAGACCATATGCATTAGATTATAATGGGAATAAAGTACTTGTTGTAGGATTAGGTCCTGCTGGATATACATTATCGCATTATCTTTTAAATGAAGGCTTTGCTGTTGTAGCAGCTGAAGGTTTAAAAGTAGAATCAGCTTTAGAAATTTATAATCTTAGTAAAGAATCAAACTTACCTTCATTTAAAGATGTAATAGAGAAAGAATTAGATGAAAGAATAATTTCAGGATTTGGAGGTGTAAGTGAATATGGAATTACTTCAAGATGGGATAAGAACTTTTTAACGGTATTACAATTACTATTAGAAAGACGAAAGAATTTTAAGGTATTAGATGGCATTCGATTTGGTGGAACGATTACAGCAGAAGATGCATGGAAACTTGGTTTTACTCATATTGCTTTAGCTACAGGTGCTGGTAAACCAACATTGATACGCTTAAAAAACAATTTAAGTAGAGGATTAAGAAAAGCATCTGATTTTTTAATGGCTTTACAATTAACTGGTGCAGCAAGAAAAGACTCATTATCAAATCTTCAAATATCTTTACCAGCACTAGTTATAGGTGGTGGTTTAACAGCAATAGATACAGCTACAGAAACCTTGGCATATTATCCAATTCAAGTTGAAAAGTTTTATGAAAATGCCAAAAGATTATTAGAAATTGATAACAATTACTTGATCAATACATTTGATGAAGAAGAGTTAACACAAGCCAATATATACTTTGAACATGGTAAGATAATTCATGATATAAGAAAAAAGGCACAAGAAAACAATGAAAAACCTGATTTTTTACCTTATTTGAAAGAATGGGGTGGTGTTACTTTGGTTTATCGTAAAAATCTACAAAGCTCACCAGCATATAGATTGAATCATGAAGAAATTAATGAAGCATTAGAAGAAGGAATTAAGATCATTGAAAATCTTAATCCCGTAGAATGCATATTAAATGATTATGATGCTATAGAATCAGTACGATTTGTTGATTCGACAAGATCAGACAAAGAAATTATACTTCCAGCCAAAACAGTATTTGTAGCTGCAGGTACATCACCAAATATTACATATGAAAAAGAATATCCTAAAACATTCAGAATGCAGGACTCAACAGGATATTATCAGCCTTATAAAGCTGCGCATACATCATAATATCATAGCGATATGTAATCAAAATCGGTAGTTTTGCATCGTACCTAAATTAAGAGATAGAATATGTATAAAGATACAGAAGCAATAATAGAAAATGTATTTACCTTACCGGTAATTCAACAAGAAATGCCGATTATTACTAATCGTAGACCAGAATGGTTAAAAGTGAAAGCCCCAGGTGGCGAAACATATGCTCATTTAAAATCTATGATGCGCTCAAAATCTTTGCATACAGTGTGTGAAGAAGCAAAATGTCCAAATATTACAGAATGTTGGAATGCAGGAACAGCAACATTCATGATATTGGGGGATACATGTACAAGATCTTGTGGTTTTTGTGCTGTGAAAACAGGTAGGCCAATGCAATTAGATGAACATGAACCATTACATGTAGCCGAAGCTATACAACAAATGAATTTAAAGCATGCAGTAATTACATCAGTAAATAGAGATGAAAGAGCTGATGGCGGTGCATCTATTTGGGCTGAGACAATTAATAAAGTAAAAGAGTTAAATCCAGGATTAACAATAGAAGTACTTATTCCAGACTTCAAAGGAAAGATGGAAAATTTACAAAAAGTGATTGATGCAAGACCCGATGTGTTGAATCATAATACCGAAACAGTTCCAAGTTTATATAAAAAAGTACGTCCACAAGGTAAATATCATTGGACACTAAGCGTGCTAAAAGAATGTAAATCGCAAGGGCTTAGAACAAAAACAGGAATAATGCTTGGATTAGGCGAAGAAAAAACAGAACTATTACAAGTAATGCAAGATTTGAAAGAAGTTGGTGTGAATATTTTAACCTTAGGACAATATCTTCAACCTACAAAAAATCATTTGCCAGTAGACAGATTTGTTCATCCAGATGAGTTTAATGAATATCGGTTAAGAGGTTTAGAAATGGGATTTGATATCGTAGAGTCTGGCCCATTAGTTAGAAGTTCCTATCATGCAGAACGTCACATTTAATAATGAGATTTGTATTACTTGGAACTGGAACATCTACAGGAATTCCCTGTGTTGGTTGTGAATGCGATACATGTATGTCTGAAGACATAAAAGATAAAAGATTAAGAACATCCTTGCTTATTCAATCGGAAACAACAACAGTTATAATTGATACATCGGCAGACTTCAGACAACAGATGCTGAGGCATTCTGTAAAACACATCGATGGGATTGTTTATACTCATCATCATTATGACCACATCAGTGGATTTGATGATGTAAGACCATTTAGTTTTTTTGGCAATAATATACCAGCAAATGTATATCTTATGCCAGAAACACTACAAAATATGAAGCAAGTTTTTTCATATGCATTTGATGAAAATGTTCAAGTTGGTGGTGGCTTACCAAATGCAGCATTTACTATTATTGATGATAAATCATTCACTATAGGTGATATACACATTCAACCAATACCTTTAAAACATGGATCTTTAAGAGTTAATGGTTATCGAATAGGTAATGTTGCCTATTGCACAGATACTAATCATATACCAGAAGAATCTTATGAATTATTAAAGGATCTAGATATTCTAATTTTAGATGCTCTAAGGTATACAAAACATCCAACACATTTTACTATAGAACAAGCATGTATTGAAGCAAAAAAAATACAAGCAAAAAAAACGTACTTTACTCATATAGCTCATCAAATCAGGCATAAAGATTGCGAAGATATATTACCAGATTATTGTTATTTAGGTTATGATAATCTTGAATTCATAATAGATTGAACTTAGTATTATAAAAAGAACATGAAACCAAAAGTCACCTCGGCTACTAGAAATCCTTTGGCTATGAAGCTTGTACAACCTCTTACAAGAGAATTTGAAGTCACTGTAAGACCAATACAACATCCAAGTTTATCAATCTTATCACCTAAGCATGAAAAGGAATTTCGTAGTGCAATTCCTTTGATTCAAACAAATCCTGAAGAAGCAATAAAGATATTAAAAGGTTTAGAACAACGATATCCTGCAGTTCTTCCTGTATTAAATAATTTAATTTCTGCTTTATTATCAGCCGGACAAGACGAAGAAGCTGAAATTAGAATAGTAGAATTATACAGAGAATATCCAGATTATATCTTTTCAAAAATCATGTACGGTGAATATTGTCTTTTACACGATAAACTAGAAGAAATTCCTAAAGTATTTAGAAATTTATGGGATCCTAAACTACTGTATCCAGAAAGAGATGTCTTTCATGTTTCTGAAGTAACTGCTTTTGTTGGTTTTGTAGGTTTATATTTCTTTGCAATTGGCGATATGAAATTAGCTCAAGAATACTATGAATATCTCTATAAATTAGCCCCAACCAATCCGCAAACATTAAGAATGAAAAATGTATTATTCCCTGAGATAGAAGGGTATATTCAATAATTATCAATCATTATCAATATGATTGCAATAGAATTCAGTATAAAAAATTATGAAAATCTTACTTTCTAAAATAGCGCATGCAAGAAGTGGCGATAAAGGCGATGCTGCTAATTGTGGTGTAATAGCATTTAAAGAAGAATGGTATCCAATTTTATCAGAAGTATTAACAGAAGAAAAAGTCAAAGAGTATTTTACCGGATTAACTCTTGGTAAAGTTGAACGATATGAGATTCCACATTTATGGGCACTCAATTTTGTATTACATAATACTTTAGGTGGTGGTGGAACAGTTTCACTTAAATTAGATGCTCAAGGTAAAACAATAGCATCAGCAATGCTGTTGATGGAAATTGAAGTACCCGAGCACTATAGAAATCTAATTTAGTCCAAAAAATAATGTGACAATCTTTATAATCCCAAAACATCTTATTCAAATAAGCTTTTTACTTCTCCTACACTTATAATAAGAGTGTTTTTTAATGCATCATGCTTTGGATCATTTCTGTTTTCTGTATTGATTTTTAACTTAGAATCAAGATTTTTCACTTCTGTAAAAATAGATTTAATAGCTTCTACTCTAGAGGCAGTTAATGTTGGGTCTATTTCATTTCTAAGATTTTGTGGTTGAGTAGGGCTTGCTACTGGAACAGGGACTTCATTCTTACCTTTTTTCTTAGCTTTTATTGCTGGAGCAGCAATTTGTACAGGTGGTGGGGCAATATCTGGTAATAATGTGATATTGATACTAAGATTTCTGTTTTTCTTAAGCATTTCCTTTATATCATTTAATGCTTGAATAGACTCTGCAGATAATGTATTTCCTGTATACTCAAAAGCTTTAAAGCTATATAACTCCATGCCTGTATAGAGTTTTTGCACTGTGAAATCTTTAGTGATTTCTTGATACTTTTCAGCAGGTTCTAATACTATATTTTGTCTAGATTTTACGATATCAAATCCATTAAATAATATCGTATATGAAGCACCAGATTTTAACGCTGCAGAATACATTCCTGTTTTAGGATGAGATTTTGCATTTGCAACTTTATTTCCAGCTTCATCTGTGATTTCATAATCTGTCCCAACTGCAGTACCCGATTGAATATCACGAATGATGCCCTTTAATAAAACAGTTGAAGTGTTTTGAGCATTAATTGTTATGAATGCACAGCTATAAAAAACACATATTGTGAAAAGAAAACGCATAAAAGTTCCAAATAAAATTACTTATGTAAAAAATGATGTATTCCTGATTTACAATCTTCTGTCATGCGGGTAAATGCATTCATAGAAGCAGCATATCGTAAACCAGATTCTAAACTCATACCATGCAAATTATTAAGCATTTCTTTAGTTAAAGCCATAGATGAAGAACTATTGCTGGATAAAATTTGTGCAAGCTCCATCGTTCTGTTTTCTAACATTTCATCAGAAACACATTCAGTAATCAATCCTATCATTTCTGCATCAGAAGCACTGATATTCTCGGCAGATAGTAAAAGTTGTCTTGCTTTTGTATCACCTATTTTTCTAATTAAATATACCATTACAATTGCAGGAATAAACCCAATTCGCACTTCAGAATATCCAAATAATGCAGATTTGCCTGCAATAATAAAATCACAAACTGTTGCTAATCCACAACCACCGGCGATAGCGGCTCCATGAACTTTAGCAATAACAGGTTTTGGACATGTAAAAATAGTATGAAATGTTTTTTGTAACAGTAATGAGTCATCTAAATTTTCTGTAATCGAATATGTAGACATATGTTCTAGATATTCTAAATCTGCGCCTGCACAAAAAGCTTTGCCATTTGCATCTAAGATAATAACCTTTATATCAGATCTATTGCCTAATTGAATAAATGCTTCTGCTAATTCTTTAAGAACTGATGGGTTTAAAGCATTCCTTTTTTCTGGACGATTTAGCGTAACTCTCGCAATAGTTTCTTGTTCAGAAATTGTGATAAAGTTCATTGTTTTGCAAAAAAACAGAGATGAAATTGTAGCTTTGCAGCCGTTTGATATTCTACTTGCAAATATACCCAAACTATAACATATAATTAGGTAATGAAATGCCATATAATAATGTGAGAAAAGGAAGAGATTTTGAAGTAATTAACTCTGAAATACATAGAATCGAAACTGTGTTTTCTTCTTCTCAATATGGAAGTAGGCGCATTCAACAATTATTCTTGATAGAAGACAATATCAACTTTTTAAATAATGGATCTTTTGGTGCTACGCCTCGTATTGTATTATTAGCTCAGCAATTTTGGCGAGAAAAGATGGAAATGCAGCCCATCAGGTTTATGACAAAAGAACTTCCTATCTATCAAAGAAGTGCTTTGGGTTTGTTGGCTAACTTTTTACAAGCAGATGTTTCGTCAATGGCTTTTGTTCAAAATGCTACTACTGGCATGAATGCAGTTATACGATCACAAATGATGAAATGGTCTGCTGGCGATGAAATATTAACTACTAATCATGTGTATGGAGCCGTAAGAAATACTTTGCTATATGCTGCCTCTTGTACGCATGCTACAATTGTAGAAGCATCCATACCATTTCCCATTATGAATGAACAACAGATTGTTCAAGCAATAGAATCAGCCATAACAGATAAAACAGTTTTTTTATGTATCGATCATATTACTTCACCTTCGGGAATCATTTTTCCAATTAAGCAGATAATTGAATTGGCTCATTACAAAGGTATTCCAATTCTTGTTGATGGAGCCCATGCACCTGGAATGATAGATCTTCATATAGAGGATTTACAACCTGATTGGTATACCGGAAATTGTCATAAATGGCTTTTTGCACCAAAAGGATGTGCTTTTTTATGGACACATCCCAAGCATCAAAAAGATACTCATCCTACTGTTATTTCTCATGGATATGAACAAGGATATATTCAAGAATTTGATTGGACAGGAACCAATGATTTTAGTGCATATTTAAGTATTTCTACCGCTTTAGATTTTTATGCTGCTGCTGGTGCAGGTACATTAAGGGCATATCAATCTCAAAAAGCAATTGAAATCAGAAATATGTTAAGCACAGAGTGGAATACTCCTTTGGCTTCTCCTGATTTAATGATTGGATCATTAGCAGCGCAGCAAATACCTTCTCATCTATGGCCAGATATACAAGATCATCAAGCATATGCCGAAGCTTTGCACGATGTATTATGGGAAAAGTATGCAATTGAAGTACCTGTTATAGCATTTGCTAACACAATTTGGATTAGGATTTCTGTTCAAGTTTTTAATACAGATGAACAATATCACTATCTAGCACAGGTTATAAAGAATATGAGAAAAAAAGATATTCTATCTATGATGAAGTCCAAAAATCAAGCATAAGTCTGTTTTAGATATAATCCATTTACTATTTTGCATTCCAATTCATTGTTTAATAAGAGTTTGTATAATGATATCACGTTTATTTTTCCTTATCTGTCTAGTTTTTTCATTTCAAGACATCTATGCAAATGATGATTGGAAACGATATCCATCCATATCTCCAGATGGTTCTCGCATATGTTTTTCATATCAAGGAGATCTATGGATAAGTTCTTCTTTGGGTGGTAAAGCAGAAAGATTAACAAATAATGATGCATATGATATGAGCCCAAATTGGTCTCCAGATGGTAAATCAATAGCTTTTGCTTCCGATAGACATGGGAATTTTGATGTATATATTGTTTCATCAGTTGGTGGTATCCCCAAAAGAATTTCATTCCATAATGCAAATGAATATCCTTCCGGATTTAGTGCTGATGGCTTATCAGTGTACGTTTCAATGCATAGAATGGATAGTCCAAAGAATATTCAATTTCCCTCTGGTGCTATGTCCGAATTATATGCAATTCCCATAAATGGCACAAAACCCAAACAAATTCTCACCACTCCAGCAGAAGATATTATAAGTAATAAAAAAGGGACAGTATTATTCTATCATGATAAAAAGGGATATGAAAATTCTTGGAGAAAACACCATGTTTCAGCCGTTGCACGCGATATTTGGATGGTTGATATGCAAAGCAAAAAACACACTAAACTCACATCATATGCTGGTGAAGATAGAAATCCTGTATTAAGCCCAGATGATAAAGATTGCTATTTCCTTTCAGAGCGATCCGGAACATTTAATGTGTGGAAATTTCCAATTGATACTCCTAAAAATACAGAGCAAGTAACAAGATTTTCTACACATCCTATTAGATTTTTATCAATTTCTATGGAAGGAATTCTTTGCTTTGGCTATCATGGCGATATCTATACAATGGATATAAAACAAGGAAAACAGCCACAAAAGGTTGATATACAAATAGTGAATGATCTTCAGAATAATCCAATAGCATATAAAGTAATGACAAATGGCGCAACCGAAATGTCATTATCACCAAGTGGAAAAGAAATCGCTTTTATTGTCCGTGGAGAAGTATTCGTTACATCTGTAGATTATGACATCACAAAACGTATTACAAATACAGCAGAACAAGAAAGATCTGTAAGTTTCTCACCAGATGGAAGATCTCTTATATATGCCGGAGAAAGAGATGGATCATGGAATATTTATAAAACTTCATTAATAAGAAAAGAAGAACCATTTTTCTTTAAATCAACCGTTTTGCAAGAAGAAGCACTGATTTCTTCTACAAAAGAAGAATTTCAACCAAAGTTTTCTCCTTCTGGAGATGAAATTGCATATTTAGAAGACAGAGTTGTCCTAAAAGTATATAATCTAACTTCAAAAAAAACCAGACTTATCGTAGATAGTACATATAATTATTCATATTCAGATGGTGATCAGTGGTATGATTGGTCTCCAGATGGACAATGGTTTTTATTATCAATATTAGATAAATCACGATGGGTTGATGAAGTTGGATTGATCGATGCACAAGGTAAAGGGCCAATCAAAAATATCACACAAAGTGGATATAATGATGGTGGACCTCGTTGGGCAAAAAATGGAAAATTATTTACTTATTCAAGTGATAAAGCAGGTTTAAGAAGCCATGGATCTTGGGGATCGCAAAATGATGTATATGGTACTTTTCTTACTCAAGAAGCATTCGATAGATTTAGAATGACAAAAGATGAATTTGAATTGCAAAAACTAAAAGAGAATGCTGAAAGATTAAGTCCGGAAGAACAAAGAAAAAAAGATTCATTGGAATCCGAAAGAAATAAAGGAAATATCAAACCTAAGGCTGCAGATCCATTAACAATAGACTTTAATGGTTTAGAAGATAGAACCGTAAGAATGACGATACATTCTTCTGATTTGGCAGATTTTGTTTTGTCACCAGACGGAGAAAGACTCTATTATCTAAGCAGATTTGAAAAAGGTTATGATATTTGGGTACAAAAATTCCGTGAGAGAGAAACAAAACTATTAGCCAAACTTGGGGCCGGTGGCGGTGGATTAGAACAAAGCCCCGATGGCAAATATTTATTTGTGATTTCTGATGGAAAAATTACAAGAATAGATACTTCTTCTGGCACTCAAAAAGTGATTCCTTTTAAAGCAGAAATGGAATTAAAAGCTGCCGAAGAAAGAGACTATATGTTTGAACATGCTTGGAGACAAGTGCAAAAAAAGTTTTATGTAGAAAACTTGCATGGTGTCAATTGGGATGTAATGAAGGCCGAATACAAAAAATTCCTTCCTTCAATTATTAATAATTATGACTTTGCTGAATTATTAAGTGAATTATTAGGAGAATTAAATGCATCTCATACAGGCAGTGGATATAGAGCTCAATATTCTGATGAAATCAGAGATCAATCTGCAGTTTTAGGTGCATTCTACGATGATAATTATTCAGCAAATGGTCTTAAAATTGTAGAAATCATAGAAAAATCTCCATTGGACAAACCAAATTCAAAGTTTTTATCAGGTATGATTATTGAAAAAATTGATGGTGTTGACATCATATCTTCTGTTGATCCATCAATATTATTGAATAGAAAAATCGGTAAACCAGTATTATTATCAGTGTTTGATCCAATAAAAAATAAAAGATTCGAAGAAATAATAAAGCCTATTTCAATTGGTGAACAAGAAGAATTATTATATCAACGCTGGGTTAAAAATAGTAGAAAAACAGTTGACAGTGTATCTAAAGGAACAATTGGATATGTTCATGTGCGGGGAATGAATAGCGAAAGTTTTAGAACAGCATATTCTGAGATTTTAGGTCGTCATGCCGATAAACAAGGTATCATCGTAGATACGAGATTTAATGGAGGCGGTTGGCTTCATGATGATTTAGCAACCTTATTATCTGGTAAACAATATGTTCGTTTAGTGCCACGTGGACAATTAATAGGAAGCGAACCACAAAATAAATGGCAAAGAAAATCAGTTGTCTTAATGAGTGAAGGAAATTATTCCGATGCCCATTTTTTCCCTTGGACATATAAACAATTGGGAATTGGAAAATTAATCGGGATGCCTGTGCCAGGTACTGCCACAGCAGTATGGTGGGAAACACTGATAGATCCAACTTTGTATTTTGGTATTCCACAGGTTGGTACAATTGGAAATGATGGTAAATATCTAGAAAACAATCAATTAGAGCCAGATATTACTGTAGAAAATACTCCAGAAGATTGTGAATCTGGTTATGACAGACAACTATTAAAAGCAGTTGAAGAATTAAGTAAGCCTTAAGATAATGGGGTTTGATTATCGTCAGACCCCTTTTTTATTTCTGCTTGATCTTCGAACAATATGCGAATAGAAGGTGTTACTCTGTCATCATATTGACCATTATATACCGCCCAAGAAAAAGCAATTAAAAAACCCCCAGCAATTATGACACTTATTCCAATTGTAAGATATAATACTTCCATTATTGATTCTCCTTTAAAGCGATTTTTCTTCCGGCATATGAGCTCATTCCTAATGTAAAACCAATAACTGTTAATGAACTGATGGGCATTAATATTGCTGTATATACAGGAGTTAAAATCCCCATAACTGCTAATGTTAGCCCAATAATATTATACATCACAGAAATCCAAAATGCTGCTTTTATGATAGTAATTCCTTTTCTTGTGAATTGTACAAATGCATCAAGATAAGAAAGTGAATTCGCACTCATTATTGCATCACATCCAGGGTGAAATGCAGAGATATGTTCTGCAACCGCAATACCTATATTACTTTGCATTAATGCTCCAGAATCATTTATACCATCACCGATCATAGCAATTTTAGCATGATCTTGATTTTGTTTAGAAAGAATAAAACGAGCTTTATCTTCTGGGCTTTGATGAAACAATAAAGAATGTTCTCCTTTAAATGCAGAAGTATAATAACCTGCATTTCTATTTGAATCACCACTTATTAAAAATACATCTACATGTAATGCCTTTGTTAAAGAGTCAATCATTGGTAAAATACCTTGTCTTGGACCCTCATTTATGATAAAATATCCCAAAATTTTTGCATTTACAGACACCCATATCTGATCTTTATGTTCTTTTCTATGGGATACAAATTCATAGTTTCCTAGCCTTATAGTGTTTTTTCCTGCTGCTGCAATCCATCCTTTGCCAGTAAATTCTTGAAATGAATCGCAATGAAGTCCTTTTAATGACTGAATATTATGACTCATACAAAGCCAAGAAGCCAATATCCTACTTTTTGGATGCGTAGAACTTAAGCATCCTGAGATGATTAAACGTAATTGTGTTTCAGAAAAATCTTCGCCGATATATTCTACAGTTCCTTCTAATGATGAAGTTAAGGTTCCGGTTTTATCAAAAACTATCGTATCTACAGAGGCAAGCTCTAAAACTGTTTCTGTATTTTTAAAATAGAGTCCATGTTTAGCAGAAATCCTCATAATATTTCCTAAAGTAAAAGGTACTGCTAATGTTAAAGCACATGGACATGCAATAATAAGGACTGCGCTAAATACTGATAAGGCCATTGAATAATGAGGTAAATAGAACAAACCAGCTATTATTGCTAATGCTATTGTACCAAATGTAAAATATGTTCCAAACAATGTTGATACTGTTAATAATGTAGAACTGACTGGTTTTCTGAATAATGTATTATTCCACATTCTTAAAAGTCCACTTCGAGATATTTCTTTTTTAATCTCAATTAAAATGGAAGGCCCTAAAACCCTAGCACCTGCATAAATAAGTGTATCCTTAAGAATTTCTACTGGAGTAGATTCACCTGTTATAAAACTATAGTCTATATGTCCATTTGCGCTTAAAAGGATTGCATCTGAAGGAATAATCTCTTGATTTTTTACAAGTAAAATATCACCTGGGATTATTGAACTTGCAGCGATACTCCTTTCTGTATCATGATCAATTTTTGTGCACTGTAATGGTACATATGAATTAAAGTCTCTATCAAATTCCAGAGCATCAAATGATTTTTTTTGAAATACTCTTCCAATTAATAAGAAAAACACTAATCCCGAGAAAGAATCCATAAAGCCGGGTCCAATTCCCATTAATATCTCATAGATGCTTCTGCTATATATGGCTAATATTCCCATAGAAATAGGTATATCTACATTCATTGTTCTATTTCTAAGGCCGCTCCATGCATTTTTAAAAAATGGTTGAGAACTATAAAGAATTACCGGAAGACTAAATAAAATGTTTAATGCAGCAAACATCATAGTAAATGTTGACTGTAAATCTCCAATACCTTCGTCAAAGTAACCAGGTAAACTTACCATCATTGTATTACCAAAGGCAAATCCAGCTATAGCAAGCCTGATATACATAGATCTATTACTAGTATCCTTTTTTTGTTTATGCATTGCTGCTAGGGATATATCCGGTTCATATCCCAATAAAGTCAATAATTCTACAATCTCCCTTACTGTTACTTGTTCAGGATTAAATAAAATACTAATCTGTTTGCCCGATAATTGAAGCTCAGATCTAATTATTCCAGGATTCAAATGCGGAAGTTTTTCTAATAACCATACACAAGATGTACAATGTACACTTGGTAATTGAAGTACTAATTGGGCTTTTTTATCATTCTTAAAGGCAAGAATAGATTCTGCAATAGAGCTATCATCTAAATATGCAAATCGACTTATTGATTTAGTAGATAATTTTTTTAGTGAGTGTATTTCAGAACCATCTACAGCATAATAACCACAAAGATGATTATTTTGTAATAGTTGATAGACAGTTTTACATCCCTCGCAACAAAAAAATACATTACCATCATAAATTGCATTATCATTGCACATGTCTCCGCAATGTGAGCATGTATGAAGTATTGATTGTTGAACAGTTGTTTTCATTGAATTATCCTATAGAATCTCTACAAAAATCTATGATAAAGCGCCATAATACAATGATATTTGTCATGCAGTTTATTTCTTGAATACATAAAAAAACATCTTATGATTTCTATCTCAATTATTCAATTTGCCCCAACATTTGCACATACAATTTCTAATATTGAAACTATACATTCATATCTAGATTCAGTACAAACGGATATTATTGTGTTTCCTGAATTAGCAACAAGTGGGTATTTTTTTACTGATAAGCATTCTTTAGCTCCCCATGCAATGGAATGGAAAAAACATAAGGATTTACTTGAAATCCAAAAGAGAGCCAGCACCGAAAAGAGGATTATTGTCTTGGGATTTCCAGAATTAGCAAAAGAGGGTATATATAACTCTGCAGGTATTTTCATGCCTGAAGCACAAGAATCTAAAGTGTATAGAAAAACACATCTTTTTTATAAAGAGAAATACTGTTTTTTACCAGGAAATACAGGCTTTTTTACAGTGTATGAACAAAACATGGATATTCGATTGGGAATCATGATCTGTTATGATTGGCGTTTTCCAGAATCAGCTAGAACCCTTGCCTTGCAAGGAGCTGATGCGATTATATGTCCAGCTAATTTAGTGACAACATTATCAGGAAAGGTATTTCCAGCTAGGGCAATCGAAAATAAAGTATATATGATTGTAGCAAATAGAATAGGTACAGAGCAAAATGCTGAAGAAGAATTGCTATTCAGAGGTGAATCGGCTATATATGATTATTCGGGCGATATAATAGCAAAAGCATCAAATGAACAAGAAGAAGTATTATCTGCTATGATTAGTCCAGAAAAATCAAGAATTAAGTCTTTTAATAGTGAAAATGATATCTTTTTGGATCGTAGGCCAGATATGTATGCATAAGATTATTGAGTAGATTTTTCTACAATTAATTCAGCAATTCTTAATGCTTCTGCTGCATCAAATGCACTAACCGCCACAGGAATTTCTCCTTTAATTGCTTTTACGAATGCTATATGTTCCTCTGCTATGGCATTTATTTGTGGAATAGTGGGTTGTTCAAAGACAATAGATTTACTTATAGAACCTAAATCAATTTGGCCTAACATCATAGCTGGAATGCTGGAATTTGGATCTTCTTTATCTTGTTTTAGTCTATATACATCAACAGAAGGTTTTGCAAAATCGAGAGACAAATATGCGTTTTTCTGGAAAATTCTCATTTTTCTCATTGGCTGAGCAGAAATCCTTGATGCAGTTATATTTGCTACACATCCGTTTTCAAAACTAATACGTGCATTTGCTATGTCAGCCGTTTCTGTAAGTACTGAAACTGCATTAGCTTCAACGTTTTTAACTTTTGATGCTGCAAGCCAAAGAATGATATCAATATCATGAATCATTAAATCATGAATCACAGATACATCTGTTGCTCTTGGCTTAAATTGGGACAATCTATGAGCCTCTATAAATAATGGTTCAATTGTATAAGCGTGTAATGCTAATAATGCTGGATTGAATCGTTCTACATGACCTACCTGAACAATTACTCCTTTCTTTTTTGCAA
This sequence comes from Candidatus Kapaibacterium sp., assembly GCA_023259575.1. Taxonomy (GTDB): domain Bacteria; phylum Bacteroidota; class Ignavibacteria; order Kapaibacteriales; family UBA961; genus UBA961. The sequence goes on from JALRHN010000020.1 coordinate 16,836, forward strand.
GATCTATTAATTGAACTGCTTCTTTATATGTGGCGGTAATTGGTTTTTCTATAAAACAATGCTTATTAGCTTCAAGAACCTTATATGCAATGTCAAAATGTGCTGAAGTTGGAGAAGCTATTATGATTGCATCACTATTATCTATAGCTTGTTGTAATGATTCAAATCTGTGAATACCCAATTCTTGAACAATATATTGAGCTCTTTCATCATTTAGTTCAAAAAATCCAGATAGTTCTGCATAATCTACATTCTTTAATAGCTTAGCATGTATAAAACCAAGATGTCCAATACCAATAACAGCAATTTTTATAGGGTTCATTCTTTTTCTCTTAAATAGATTCAATCATACATACACACATAGCAGCTACCCCTTCTAATCTACCAGCAAAACCAATTTTTTCATTGGTTGTGGCTTTTACAGATACTCTTTGATAAGGTAGATTACATAGCGATGCAATTTCTTTTCTCATTGCATCTTTATACGGCTTAATTTTTGGAGCCTCTAATATCAAAGAAATATCAATATTAACAGGCTTATAACCATGTTCCTTTAATAAGACTATAGCATATTCTAAGAATACCTTGCTTGGGGCATTTTTAAATCGAGGGTCTGTATCTGGAAAGTGCTCGCCAATATCACCAAGGCCAGCTGCACCAAATAAAGCATCACACAAAGCATGAAGAATAACATCTCCATCACTATGGGCAATAGTACCCAAAGGAGAATCAATATCTATTCCACCTAATACTAAGGATTCACCTTCTTGTAATTTATGGACATCATAACCAATGCCAACCATAAGTATGCCTGATAATTCATAGTAAAAACTAACTGCGCAAAATTACAGAGAATATCTCAATTCAAGTGATAAATGAAATAAGACATAATGTCTGATTACAATGCCATAATGACACATCTATAATGACAAGATTCGTAAAATATTTTGGCAAAATGTCTTAGTACTGCCATGAAATCTGCAAAGATGTCAAAAAAAACGACAATTCATGGATTGGCACGTATTTCGTATAAGGGCCTTTTGAACTTGCGCAAGTTCTCATGTTTTCTCCTGATTGCCTTTTCACCACTGTAATCGGGAAGTTGATTTTATAATACATTAAAGGACACAACAATGAGAATGGTAAAATATGAGCCATTTACTGGTTTTGACGCGATTTCACGTCATATGAATACGTTGATCACAGATCTGCAAAAGAATGCTCCAACTAATAATCAAGTAGATTTTTCACCTAGAATGGATATTTCAGAAACAGAGCAGGCATTTTTTATACATGCTGAATTACCTGGTGTACAAAAAGAAGATATTAAAATTTCGATAAGTGAGAATAATATCTTATCGATTACTGGTGAAAAGAAAAAATCAGAGCAAGTACAAGACAAAAACTTTGTTCGTATGGAACGCTTTTACGGAACATTTCGTCGTACATTTACATTACCAGAACATATCCAATCAAGTTCGATTAAAGCAGATTTTACAAATGGTATTTTAGAAATATCTTTACCTAAATCCGAACCAATTAAGCCAAAAGAGATTACGGTTGAGATAGCATAAAAGTGTTAAGGTTTAGGGATTGCAGAGATACTGTTAATCCTTAACCCTTAATCCTTTAGAGTTTTTACATATTTTTTATAAATGGAGAAATCACCATGGGAAAAACCATTGGTATAGACTTAGGAACTACAAATTCATGTGTTTCGGTAATGGAAAACGGACAGCCAATCGTTATTGCAAACAGTGAAGGAACTCGTACAACCCCATCTGTAGTGGGTTTTACAAAAAATGGTGAGCGTTTAGTTGGCCAACAAGCTAAGCGTCAAGCTGTTACTAATCCCAAGAATACTGTTTACTCAGTTAAAAGATTTATGGGACGTAGAATTGAAGAGGTTGGTGAAGAATCTAAACTTGTGCCTTATACAGTTAAATCTGGTGAAAATAATGGCGCACATGTAGAGATTGATGGTCGTTTATATACGCCTCCAGAAATTTCTGCAATGATTCTTCAAAAAATGAAACAAACAGCAGAAGATTATTTAGGAACTAAAGTAACTGATGCAGTTATTACAGTACCTGCATATTTTAATGATGCTCAACGCCAAGCTACCAAAGATGCAGGCGAAATTGCAGGTTTAAATGTAAAACGTATTATAAATGAACCAACTGCTGCTGCTCTTGCATATGGCTTAGACAAAAAAGATAAAAATATTACGATTGCTGTTTACGATTTAGGTGGTGGTACTTTTGATGTTTCCATCCTTGAATTAGGCGATGGAGTTTTTCAAGTAAAATCAACAAATGGTGATACTCATCTTGGTGGTGATAATTTTGATCAAAGAATTATTGATTTTCTAGCAGATGAATTTAATAGACAAGAGAAAATCGATTTAAGAAAAGATCCTATGGCTTTACAACGTTTGCGTGAAGCAGCAGAAAAAGCCAAAATCGAATTGTCTCAAATGCTTCAAACAGAAGTTAATTTACCATTTATTACTGCGAATGCAGATGGTGCTAAGCATTTAAATGTAACTATCACAAGAGCTAAATTTGAATCAATGTGCTCTGATTTATTTGATGCAACATTAACTCCTTGCGAACAAGCATTAAAAGATGCAAAAATGACTCCATCACAGATTGATGATGTGATTTTAGTTGGTGGTTCTACTCGAATTCCTAAAGTACAAGAAATTGTTAAGAATTTCTTTGGAAAAGAACCATCTAAAGGTGTAAATCCAGATGAAGTTGTTGCAGTTGGTGCTGCAATTAATGGTGGTATTTTAGCTGGAGAAATCAAAGACATTTTACTATTAGACGTAACTCCTCTATCTTTGGGTGTAGAAACTTTAGGTGGAGTTATGACTACTATGATTCAAAGAAATACAAGTATCCCTGTTACAAAACAGGAAACATTTTCTACAGCCGAAGACAACCAAAAAAGTGTAATC
>JALRHN010000210.1 GCA_023259575.1 Candidatus Kapaibacterium sp.
ATAATAAAGTCATCTGCAGGAAGCGAAGTTGAGCTTGGTCTATAATTATATAAATACTTAGGTTCTAAATACATAGTAACGCCTTCAGATCTAATTGAATTACGCATTAATCCAATAGCATCATCGGCAAAAGCGGGACATACTACACGAATACCAGGCAGATGGGCAAAAATTGAATCAAGAGATTGTGAATGGTATAATCCACCTTGTATATATCCAGCACTTGCTAAACGTATTGTAATATTTGGTGAGAATTGACCTCTTGTTCTCCAATAGTCATGTGAGCATTCAATCAATTGCTCCATAGCTGGCCAAAAATAATCAGCGAATTCAGCGCCTTCTACAACAACTCTAATATCTTTACGATATCTGCTAAAGCCATTTGCAGTACCAACTATAAAATCTTCGGCAATAGGAGCATTAAAGATTCTATCATTACCAAAATCGTCTAACATACCTTTAGGTACATTAAATATTCCTTGTTTCTTTACAGATGCAACATCTTGTCCCCATAAAAAAGTATTAGGATTTTTAGTAAACTCTTGTTTCATAGCAATATTGATACCTTCTCGAAAGGTATATTGCTGTGCATTAGGATCATTTACAAATGCGTATTCAGATTGATTATTATAATCAACTGCGTCTGGAGGCATTAAAAATTCAGTATAAGAAGAACCTTCAGGATCTGGTGCAATTTCAGCAATATCTGCTGCTGCAAAGATAGCTTTTGTATTTTCTTTCTCAATTGCAATAAGTTCTTCATCTGTAGCAATTCCCTTTTCTATTAAGATAGAACGAAAAGTAGTTAAGGGATCTCTATCTTTCATTTCTTGAATTTCTTCGGGAGTGCGATAGAGTTCATGATTATCAGAATTTGAGTGAGAACCAATTCTGTCACAGTCGGCATGCACCATTGCTGGGCCAGCGCCCGATAATACATAATCTCTGGCTTCTGATAAAGCTCTATATGAATCAAATACATCTCGGCCATCGCAATTGATAATCTTGAGATATTTAATACCTGTATAATTATCAGATACTACTAGATTGGCAGTTTGTTCAAATAATGGAACTGATATCCCGAATTTATTATTCTGAATTACAAATATTACAGGTAATTTTTCTCTAGATGCACCATTGATAGCTTCATAAAAATAGCCTTCAGAACAGGCTGAATCTCCGCCTGAATAATAAACTACTTCATCTCCTTTATATTTTTTTACAGCCCTTGCAAGTCCAGCTGCATGTAGAGAATGATTCCCAGTGCAAGAAGAAACATTTTGAATTCCAATGGATGGTTTTGCAAAGTGATTACTCATATGGCGTCCACCACCAGCAACATCACCAGATTTACTTAAACCATTTAATATTATTTCTTCGATTGTTATGCCTGCGGATAAAGAGGTAATAAGATCTCGATAATATGGAAAAAGAAAATCTTTTCCCTGACGAAATATTTGTCCTAAAGCAACTTGTATACCATCATGTCCTGCTCCAGGAGCATGATAAGACCAACCTTTAGCCATTTTTAGATACAGTGCAGCTTTATCATCTAATTTTCTACCTAAATGTTGGATGCGATACCAATTCATTATGGTTTCTCGGTCAAAACCACTCATATCAAATGTGCTATAATGTGCTGATTTTTTAGATGCAGTTTTAGATGCTGTTTTGACAACATTTTTTGGGGTCGATTTTACGGCCGCTTTTGCCATAACTTTTTTATCCTCAATGATACATATCAATTATTCAATTTTCGATTTTTTGTTCTTTTTAAATGTAATCTAGCCAGCCATATGGGTCATTACCATGTTCAACGATATCATAAAAAGCTTTTTGTATGCTTTTGGTAATTGGTCCAGCTTTGCCATCTCCAACTTTTATTCTATCTACGGATCTTACAGGCGTAATTTCAACTGCTGTTCCAGTAAAAAATATTTCATCTGCTGTATATAACATAGAACGAGGTATTGATATCTCTTTTACTTCATAACCTAATTTTTTTGCAATCGTAATTGTTGAGCTTCTTGTGATACCTTCTAAAATTGAAGAATCCATTCCAGGAGTATATATAACACCATCAATTACAAAAAACATATTTTCTCCACTCCCCTCACTTACATTTCCATTATGATCTAATCCTATACCTTCGGTATAACCATTTTGTATAGCTTCCATTCTGATTAATTGAGAATTAAGATAATTCCCACCTGCTTTACTGATAGATGGCAAAGAATTATTATGTAATCGTTGCCATGATGAAACACATACATCAACTCCTTGTTCTAATGCTTCTTTACCTAAATACACACCCCAATGCCATGTAGCAATAGATATATCAATTGGACAATTTAATGGATACACTCCTAAATCTTCATAGCCTCTATATGCTACTGGGCGTATATAACATGATTCCAATTCATTTTTTCGAATAAGTTCTTTGGTTGATTCAATTAATTCTGATACTTCATATGGAAGCTGTCCACGATATACCTTTACAGATTTAGCCAGCCTTTGCATATGTTCTTTAAGTCTAAAAACTGCTGTGCCATGTGGAGTTTTATATGCCCTTATGCCCTCGAACCAACTAGATCCATAATGTACAACATGCGAAAGCACATGAATTTTGGCTGAGTCCCACTCTACAAATTCGCCATTCATCCAAATATATTTTGTTTTTTGAAGTGCCATTTCTATGCCTTACATTAGTTGTTGATTTAGTAAGTCGTTAACCATTCTGGGATTAGCTTTTCCATTGGAAATTTTCATAACCTTACTGATAAAATATCCCATAAGATTTGATTTTCCTGCACGATACTTTTCTATATTTTCTGATTCTCCATTTAAAGCAGAATTTACAAATTCTGCAATAATTTGTTCATCCGATATCTGAAGTAAGTTTTTACTTTCTACATACTGTAATGGTGATTCTCCAGTTTGTACCAAATGAGCAAATACTTCTTTTGCAATTTTACTGCTAATTTTCTCATCAGCAAATAAGTCTACAATTTCAGCAATACCTTTTGAAGATATTGTTATTGCCTGATTGATACTGATTTTTTTATCAGAAAGTATTTTTAATATCTCTGTAAGAATCCAATTACAAACTAGTTTATATCGTTCTTTATCTTTTACAGATAATTGCAAACATGTTTGCTCAAAAAAATCTGCTAATGATTTGTCTTCTGTTAATATTCGCCTTACCGTAGAAAAATAGATAAGTTTCTCCCTTTTTGATTTCTATTTCATGCTTAAGGTAGCCGACGCGGATACGGGGTCCTTGGATATCCATCATCATTTTCACATC
>JALRHN010000211.1 GCA_023259575.1 Candidatus Kapaibacterium sp.
AAACAGCTAAAAGCTGAAGGTAAAATTGTTGAATTATTAGCAGATAGGGAAGAAGCACTAACATATTTAAAGCAATTGGGTGTTGATACAATTGATATACCAAGCGGGAAATTAAGATTACCTGTCTTTATTATAGAAACACTCTATACGGATGGATTAATCAATGAAAAATAATCGTCTTATTGTATCTTTATTATCTATCCTAAGCTTAACATTTTTACAGGGATGCGAGCGGTTAAAAGATAAATGGGAATCCAGAGAAAGAAGAGTGCAATATCTTAGATCTTCGATTGATTCTGCTAGAAAACATAATAGTAAGGCGTATGATTCTGTAGGTAAAGAACAAGATACCATAATGAAATAATTATAATTTTTTGAATTGTTTACCTTGATATTCAGCAAATAAATGTTTTGCTTTATTCCTTTGATATTTACCAGTTGAAGTTACAGGTAAATTATCTGTAAATACAATACATTTAGGTGCTTTACTAAATGGAAGTTTTTGAAAGCAATAGTGAAGAATATCTTCTGCTTTTACTTCTTTATGAGAAGGTATTATAAGCGCACCAACTTCTTCTCCGTAAAAATCATTTACGAATCCTACACAAATACCTGCTTTTACACCTGGTGCCCCAGCAATCACTTCATCAATTTCTAAAGGAGCTAAATTGACGCCACCTCTGATAATCAATTCTTTTAATCTTCCGGTAATAAAGAAATATGGATTATTATGTGCGTCTTTTACCCAAAATCCTTCATCTCCGCTTCTAAACCAACCATGTGAAAAAGCTTGTTCATTGGCTTCAAGCGAATTATAATATTCCTTCATGACATTATATCCACGAATAACAATTTCACCTCTTTGATGTTCAGGCAAAGGATTTCCATGAATATCATGTATTTCCATGAGATTACATGGCAATGGAATGCCTATACTAGGAAAACCAAATGATTGCATCCAATGAATATGTTCTTCTTTACTTAAATCTGAAGGTATAAAGCACGAATAACATGTCGTTTCACTTAATCCATAACCATGGATAATAGGAATTGAAAACCTTTTTTCAAAAGCATGAGCTAATTCACATGTTAATGGGCCAGCACCACATATAATATGAGAAAAACCGCTATTGATTGCAGCATCTGAATCACAATCAGATTCCAGTAAAAAAGCTAAAAGTGTAGGAACAACAGAGACAATATGAACATGTTCCTGAACAATTCTCTCAAAAAATGTATTTGACTGAAATTTTCTATTTAATACAACCGATGCTCCTACATAAAATGGAGTAATATGAGTTACAATACATCCATTCACATGATGAATCGGTAAAACACACATCATCTTTGTCATATTAGTGATATGATGCCAAGAAGAAATGCTATCGGCATCTGCTAGCATTTGTTGTTGGTTTAATACTACTCCTTTAGGATTCCCTGTTGTACCACTTGTATAGACTATTAAGGATTCACAATCCAGCATAGATTCTAAACTTAAAACAGATTCAGGCATAGAATTAATCGTATGAGCATATAGACTATCTTTTTTATCAGTATCTACTTCAATACTTACAACATGTGAATCTTTGATGAATTGGGAAATTCTATCACTATATTCTGATCTACATAAGATAATCTTAGACAAAGAATTATGGATAATATATGATAATCGAGAATCATCTTCTGTCATATTTAAAGGCACAATGCAAGCACCTAAAATCCATGCGGCAAAGTACTGAACAATGGTATCCGAATGATTATGAGCAGCAATAGCAATGGTATCTCCCTTTGTAATTCCACATTGCATTAAGTAGGAAGCAGTTTTTCTAGCTTCAGATATGAACTCTGCATATGTATAGTGTTTTCTATTACTGAATTCATCATAATAGATTAAAAATGGAGAAGAAGCCTGCTGAGTATCTTGTAAATAAGCATGCATTAAACATGATAGCGAATCTGCTTTTAACCGTAATGGACTATCATCTAGAGTTCTAGCATGAGCTATTTTTTCAGTTAATGAATATTCGATTTTATCCATTGTTTTTAACAAGTTTAGATTGGACATAAGAAAATAGTGCAATCACAATAAACAGAACATATGCTAATGCAGCACCATAGCCCATTGCATCTGTTTTTTCAAAAGCATTCGTAAAAATAAGATAGACAACAGTTAATGTAGAATTAAGAGGTCCACCTTTTGTCATTGTATATACTTCTACGAATATCTGCAAGGATTTAATAGTTGCAATTACCAAAACAAAGACTAAAGTTGGTTTTAATAAAGGCAAAGTGATCTTTATTAATTTTTGAAATGCATTAGCTCCTTGTAATTCTGCGGATTCATAGATATCAATAGGAATAGACTGTAGTCCAGCTAAAAAAAGCATCATATAATATCCTGTTGATAGCCAGATATCCATTGCCATCACAGACATTAAAGCAGTAGAGGTTTCGAGCAAAAATCCTTTTTCACTATGTGGTAGGCCAATCATCTGTAATAGTGAATTGATATATCCATCTTTAGCATAAAGATTTGTAAAGATTAAGGTAATAACAATAATCGAAGTGACAGATGGTAAGAATAATCCTGCTCTGTAAAAAGATGGGAATTTCGATAGTTTCGAATTGAGTAAAACGGCTAAGAAAAGTGCAAAAAAAGTAGCAATAGGAACCGAGCCCAAAGTATATAGAATAGTATTATACAATGCTTTCCAGAATAATGGATCTACCATTATTGATTGATAATTTTGTATTCCTATATATTCAGTTGTATTGCCTAATGCTTTATATCTTGTAAAGCTAAGATATAATGCATATAAAAGGGGATACATCCAAAATATGAGTAGTTTTACTATCCAAGGGGATAAAAAGCTAAAAGCATATCGAGTATGAATCTTTTTTAAATTTCCCATATTGCCAGTACGTATATAAAGAAAGGGTGTTCTCATTAGAAAACACCCTTGTAGTAAACAATTACTTTATTGAGCTATAATAAATGGAATCGTCTTAGAAGTTAATTCAGAATGTAATCGTACAGTATATAATCCACTAGGAAGATTGTGTAATAAGAAATGATGATTACCTTCACTGATAAATCCATTATGTAATGTTGATACCAGATTACCAAGTGAACTAAATACTTCTATTCTTGCATAAAGAGATTGCGGTATAGAAACATGCACAGTTCCGTATTGATTGGCTGGATTAGGATATACTGACATTTCATATTGTTGATGTACATCATTCATAACAGAAGTTGAACCTAACACAATATCATTATTATT
>JALRHN010000212.1 GCA_023259575.1 Candidatus Kapaibacterium sp.
AGCTAATGCTAAAGCCTATTTTGCAACAAGAAGAAAAGAGTTTTCATGTGATTTCGCTAAAAAGATAATTAGAGTTTCAGATCAACTATATTCTTTTTGTCATCTAAGCTCTGGAATATCAGAAATGCAGAATAAAGACTGTATCATTAATGTCATAATGAAATATGCTCCAGACGATATTGCTGCTTTTACGGCAATCAATAAAAATGAAATAGAGATTATGCCTATTGTGGTGTCTGACAAAATAGACAGAGACTTCTCTGAATCGATACAAAGTAAAAAACCGATAATGCCATATAATAAAAAATCCCGAAAATAATTTCGGGATCCTTTAATCATTTAGAGATAATCACAACTTCCGTTCGCCTATTGAGTCTTCTGCCAAAATCGTTTTGATTACTAGCTATAGGCTTTGTATCTCCATAACCAGCAGCAACTATTCTTGTTGGTGCAATTCCTTTTTTGATAAGGTATTGTCTCACAGATTCAGCTCTTTTTAAAGACAAGCGTCTATTTGCAAGTTTATTACCTTTAGAATCTGTATGACCTTCAATTCTGACGCTAAAATTTGTCTTATTAGTCATGAATTCTCTCAGTATTTCTAATTCAAATACAGAATCAGGAAGAACAGCACTATTTGTAGGGAATAATAAGTTTTCAATAATCAGTTTTCGTCCTAATTCGACAACAGATATTGTTCTTTTAACAATTTCTCTTTTCTTTTGATCAACAATTCCAACACTTAATGAATCGGGTATTGTTGTTTTGTCAGAACGATATGATATAGCGAATAAATTAGTAAGCTGAGTAGAATAATCATTTAAAATCGTAGCGAATGGACGTGAAATATCAAAATAAGATCCTCTTGTAGAATCTGCAAGAACATGAAATCCTTTCAATGAAGGAGGAATAATACTAAATAGTCTGATTTCATTCTTTTTTAGCAAAGATCCCATACTTTCAGTAGAAAAAGATGTTCTACCTTGTCCTCTTTCACCTGCTTGATGATAAGGTGCATCAGTTATCATAATGGCTATTTTATTTGCCGTCGGACGAAATCGTAATTTTGTTGCTTCAGATAATGCTTCTAGTGCATTTTCTTTGTCATCTCCACCGCCTGAAGCATAAATTGAACCCAACCATTTATTAAAATCTGCAACATTTGCTGTTGGTGGATATATTTTTTCGATAACATCTGAGAATAATATGAGACCTAGTCTATAATCAATTCCTTTTTCACTTAGTTTTTTTGTAAATGCTTCTATATTATTTTTTATAGCAGATACATACTGTCCCATTGTAGCGGTAACATCTAGAACAAATACAAAATCAATTGGTATTTTTTCTTTGACTGTTATCTTTTCTATTGATATAACTCTTTTTACAACACCATTTTCTACAACATTAAAATCAGAAGCTTGTATTGTGTCAATTGCAGTACCATCTGCATTTACAGCTTCAACAGTAAGAGTAACTGTAGGGAAATGAGCAATATCAACATGTTGAATACTCATTTTTATTTTATTTTCTTTTGATTTTAATTTTGCTTCTTCCGCATCTAACTTAGCTTTAACAGTATCTATTTGGGCGATACTTTCATTGTATTGCATTAGACTGAGTATAATGACAATAACCGATATATATTTCTGTAATGTATACATATATTTTAGTATCTATATAAAAAGAAATCCCCTGTGAGAAATTGATATCGCCACAGGGGGAAATTCATGTGTATGATATCACTTTTATATATTTAAGCGTAATACTGGAGATATCATAAAAATAGATTTATCAAATACTCTATTTTCACTTCTTAAAGGAATCGAATATCGAGCATCTAAATAGAGCCAAGAACCAATAAGTGGTAAATATACTCTACTTAAAAATATTTGATTAGAGAATTGAGCACTTAAGCCAAATGGGAATGTAGATTGATTACGATATTCCACTTTTGCATAAATCCAATCCATAAACTCTGTAGGATGGAATAAGTTAGTACCTTTTACTCTATCATTTAGAAAATAACCATTTTCATTTTTAACAACTGATGCCTCTTGTACTTCGGTATAATTAACACCTAAATCAAATCGAACATAGTTTTCATATTTGCCTGGCTCTAGCCACCAATTATAGAAAACGCCTGCATTACCAGTAATTCTTAATAAAGGAGCAATTGTTAGTCTATCACGTGGACTTAAAGGATTTTCTTTATAATATGTTGCATAAGTGGCAGCTTCTATTGATTTAGCTGTATCTACTCTATGCATTGGTACTTCTGCATGGAAAGAAATACCAAAATTAGGCTCAAATGGAGCATGAAAATCAAAACCAAAAACACCTTTTCCACCATAGGCTGCATTTAAAGATCTGGTAGGAATAAATGAAGCAATACCATTAGAAGTATCTTTAAATCTATAGCCCATACCAACATGGAAATTCAAAAGATTTGGTATATAGTTTTTAGTAGCTTCATCTTCATTAACATATAATGGATGTTGTACTACTACTTTAGCTTCACCAGAGGAAACAAAAGGATAACCAGCTCCTTCAGTTCCAATTATGGAACGTATCCAATAACCATCTTCTTTGCCAAATTTTAACGTTTGCTCGAATGCAGATAAAGAGAAAGAATGAGTGGTATTAGTTGGCATTTCAAGATAATTAGTAATAGCTTCTATTTGAGCTTGTGATGGTGGCGAAGCAATTGGAATATCTTTATAACAATAATTCCTTTGTAAGACGCTTAATTTATCATTAAGTGACTTCATTTTGGATTCGATAATATCTGCAGTCATTTTTTCAGAACCGCATTCTATTAACAAAATATTATAAGAGTTTTCTTCAGGATTAATTGGAGAAGCAGTAATTCGAATATTAGACTTATCTAAATTCTTAGGATTACTTCCATTCAAATTAAATACTTGCCATACTTGAAGTTGTAAGTTAGGTTCGCATAAACTCCATCTAGGAAAATAAGGAAGCAAACCTGGGTCAATTGTTTTTAGACATACTAAAGAAGTAGAATCTATTTCATCTGATTTAGAGACAACTGTAGACGCTAAAAGTACAATTAATGTGATTAGTAATTTAAATTTTGATATATAACTGGCCATTTAATTCACCAATAATGGAAATAATCAATGATATTTACAAATAGAAATCTTTAAGAATAAATCTAATTATGTACTAAAAATTCATAAGTATTTGTAATGAAGGGATAACTACTGTTTGTAATTCCCAAGGTCTTGGATCTCTAAATAT
>JALRHN010000213.1 GCA_023259575.1 Candidatus Kapaibacterium sp.
AAAAACCTAATCAATCTGAACTTCAAGATATTTGTGCTTCGGTTCAAATGGCAATAATAGAGGTTTTAACTAAAAAAACTATTAAAGCTGCAAGAGCACATAATGTCAAATGGATTATTGTAGCAGGTGGTGTCTCTGCAAATTCTGGATTAAGAGCATTATTATTCAATGAATGCAAGAAATTTGGAATATATACTGCAATTCCTCGTGTTGACCTTTGCACTGATAATGCTGCAATGATTGGTTTTTTAGCAGGAAAAAAATTAGATATACATGGCAATAGTCCATATTCAACATTTCAGTTTACAGTTAATTCATCAGCCTTAAGGGCGAATCATCAATTTAACAAGATGCAAAACATATGAACTTAGAACATAAAAGAATTTTACTTACTGGTGGTTCACTTGGTATCGGAAAAGAAACTGCAAAATTATTAGTAGATGCTGGTGCCTTTGTTGCAATTACGGGTAGAGATCAGATGCGATTAGAAAAAGCTGCTGCATATACTGGAGCTTTTCCTATTTGTGGTGATATTTCAAACGAAGAGCAGCTAAATCAATCATTTGAGACTTTCATTGATAAATGGAAGGGTATAGATGTTTTAATAAATAATGCTGGTATTGGTTCATTTCCATCTATGCTAGACATTACAATGGATAAATATGAAGAAATATTTAGAACAAATGTGTTTGCTCCGGCATTATTAGCAAAAAAAGCTGCTCACTATATGATTCCGCAAAAAAGTGGTACAATCATCAATATTGGGTCTACAGCAGCCTTAAAGAGTTTTGAAAAAGGTGGAATTTATGCTGCAAGTAAATTTGCTTTAAGAGCTATGACAGAGGCTTGGCAAGCCGAATTACGAAAACATTCAATACGGGTTATGCAAATTAATCCAAGTGAAGTAGCGACTGCATTCAATAATCAAGAAAGAATTGAAAGAGAAGCTGCAGCAAATAAACTTAGATCATTAGACATAGCCTATGCAATCAAATCAGTATTAGAACTTGATGACAGAGCCTTTATACCTGAATTATCAGTATGGGCAACAAATCCATGGAATCTATAGTAATAATGAGATTTATACGGTATTTTTGAAAAGAATAATTTTTTATAGATGCAATGAAAGCACTTTTACTCTCTGCTGGTTTTATTATAGGTATTACTTGGGGTATTTTTCCTGGTATATCTAAACCTAAATCAAGATTTGCAAAATTATTTGCACTTGTTGTAATGTCCCTAACAATCCTTCTAGCATTATTGCCGCAAACTGCAGGTTCACCAGAAGATGCTGTCCTTATTTCTAGAATGGGAACAGCAAAGTTTATTCCTGTTCTTTGTAATATCGATATATCTCATGCTATAAGAACTGATGCCCCAGGCGAATGGATTATTCCTGTTCATGGTTCATCTATGAAAAGCTTTTTGATTAGATATACTTCACCAACAATGGATGATATTGATAAGAAAGCATTCGGTGATAATAATCAAGTTATTGCTATGTTAAAAAGAGGCAGCAATGATGGTGAATTTTTCATCAATGGTATTATTGCAATTAATCCAATCTTAACATTACCTTATATAGTAGGGCTAGAAGAAAGAGCAAGAATTCTCTATTTTCATGTACCTATGTCATGGATAGCATTTCTGGCTTATATCATAGCAATGATTTATTCAGTTAAATATTTAAGAAAACCAGATTTGTATTATGATAGTATTGCTTCCTCTGCAGCTTCCTTAGGAACTGTATTCTGTGTTTTAGCTACTATAACAGGAGCAATATGGGCAAAATTTAATTGGGGATCTTTTTGGAATTGGGATCCTCGTGAAATTTCTATTTTTGTTCTGCTACTTATCTATAGTGCATATTTTGTTTTAAGATCTGCTATAGAAGATGAAGAGACAAGAGCAAGATTATCATCTGTTTATGCTATTCTAGGTGCTGTGGCTGCTGTGTTTTTTATTTATATCGCGCCAAGAATATATGGTGGTTTGCACCCAGGTAGTGCTGATGATTCTAGTTCAGGGCCTGTATTAAGCCAGCAAGACGGAACATTAAATGTCTTAAAACAAATTATTTTAAGTTTATCCTTTGCATCATTTACCATTATATTCTATTGGATGTTAAATCTAAGTGTGAGGATTAAATTAGCAAAGAAAGCACTGTTTTATTCTCAACATTCTTGATCTCATTATGATGACTTTTTTTGAACAAAATGCCTTGTATGTCGTTCTGTTAATTACTTTAACTGTATGGTCAGGAATAGGATTTTATCTACAATCATTAGATAAAAAAGTAACTGCCTTAGAAAAAAAACTCAATCCTTAATTTTATACTATTTATATGAAAAGTCGATATTGGATTGGCACAATTATAAGCATCCTGTTTATAGGAATTGGCGTTTATACTCTGGATTCTAGCAAGATTGAATATGGTACTATTCAATCAGCAAAATTGAGTGGTAGAAAAATGCAAATTAAAGGTGTATGGGTTAAAGAAAAAGGTTCTGATTATAATACTCAAAGTAATATATTCACTTTTAATATGAAAGATGATAATGGGCAAGAGATATTCATCACATATGAGGGAGCCAGACCCAATAATTTTGATATTGCTGAAAGTATTGTCGTGAAAGGAAAATATGATGGCGAAGTGTTTCAGGCAAAAGAAATATTAACAAAATGTCCTTCTAAATATGAAGGTAATGCAGATCAATTAAAACAAAATTATCAGCAGAAATAATATGATTAGAAACATTATTCTAACTGCTTGTGTCATAATAGTTCCCTTATTATTTTGGTATGCCAAGCAATATGGTAATATACAATCTATATCTTTTCAACAAGCATTTTCATCTAGTGAAAAAAGTGC
This sequence comes from Candidatus Kapaibacterium sp., assembly GCA_023259575.1. GTDB lineage: Bacteria > Bacteroidota > Ignavibacteria > Kapaibacteriales > UBA961 > UBA961. The sequence goes on from JALRHN010000213.1 coordinate 2,873, forward strand.
TGATACTGAACAAGCAGCTAAGGTTAAAATTGATGCTAGTATAATTATTGATGAAAATCATCCTTTAGATCTTTCTTCTGGAATCGTATATGCCAAAGATAGTGAAGGCACTATTTTTAAAATTGAATATACTGGCAAAGACCCATTACCCTCGTTTACACAATCCTATCCAGTTTCTATATTTGGGCATGTTCATAATGGTGAACCACCATATGTTCATGCTTCGCAAATAATAAAACATTGAATAATTTAAGACTTCTTCTTTCTTGAAATTTCCCAGATTGTAAAGCCGATAAAATTCACTGCCCACCAAAAAAG
>JALRHN010000214.1 GCA_023259575.1 Candidatus Kapaibacterium sp.
GTGGTTCCACCAAAAAATATTGATAAGTAAGCTGGATCATATCCAACACCGGTTATCTTATCTTCTCCATCACCACCAATGAAAGTAGAAAAATTAACACCAGAGCTTGCTGTTGGTTTTAGCTCGAGGACAAAACCATCATTTAATGATTTTTTTAACCTTTGAAAAGCACCATTATCAGTAGGGAAATTTTGAGAATTTGTCATACCACCAACAAGAACACTTTCATTGTCTCTTGGTGCTATTGCAAGAACTTTGTCATCACCACTACCATTTAGAAATGTAGAATATTTAAGCTGTGTACAATCAGATGATAATTTTGCAACAAAGCCATCAATTCCTCCAGCATAAGTATCCTTCCAAGCTGTAGAAATTGGGAAATTTGCAGAAGATGTTTCTCCACCTATAAAGATATTACCAGCAGGAGATACTGCTATTGAATTTATAGCATCATCTCCACCACCACCGATATAGGTATAACTTAATGCTTTGCTTAATTGTGGATTGTAACGTATAACAATTCCATCTAAACTACCATTGTAAATTAAATCATATGATCCTGTTACTGTAGGTAAATCTGGTGAATCAGAATATCCACCTGCTACAACATTACCAGATAAATCAATCGCGATTTTATTTATGACATCTGTGCCAGATCCAGTAATATATGTGCTGTATACTAATGGGTCTATAACTAGAGTACGATTTTTGTCATAATTTCCAACTGTAAATCTTAATGCATTGTTTTCTTGCTTAAAAGAGCATTGAACTTGTTGTTTAGCACCATGTTCATCTACTTGAAACGCATATAATTGTCCATTCTTTAGCGATCCGAATCTAGTTTGTAATTCAACGGATCCATTATTGATGGATGTAGATTGAGCACCTTCAAAAGCTAAGGCAATTTTATTTGGATCTATGCCAGGTTTAATATGAAAATCATATCGAGGAGCACTATTATCAAATGAATAAACAATATCAATTCCATCATACACATTATTAAGTGTTACACTTTCATATGAATTGATTCCAGTAAACCATGAATCTGCATTTTTGCCTTTAAAATAATTCATGATAGTTCCAGAAGAATTCATCCCTTTAACCGAAGAAATAATACCACCTAAAAAATTCATTTTAATAGCATGTCCATGCTTCATGAAATTCGATTTTTCAGACTTTGCTTTATTTTTTTGAATTGAATACACATCATGAATGATGCCCTTATTGGTTATCCAAAGATTCATGGTTGGGGTTTTAGCCATAAATTTTACGTCTTTTGGCCATTGTCCAGCATTAGGAACAAAAATACCTTTGTCGGAAGGAGTTTGAGTAGCCTTTAGACTAAAAAAAGAACACATGAAAAATGACACTAACATTGAAAAATGTAGAATTCTTCTACAATTCATAAGAGCTCCGTATAAAGAAAATATTATTTCACTTTGATTATTTAACGCAAGACATTGTAACACTAGTTTTGTTACAATTTTTATCAGTAATTAGTACCTGATAGATACCTGATGTATACGATGAAAATTCATTTTGTATTGAATGATTATTATCAAGACTAATAAACACCCTTTCACCTTGCACATTAAAAATTTCTACTGAGTAAAAATTAGGAACAATCCGTAATTCATTGTCCAAATTAATAAAATCAATATATCTACCATAACTATATTTTATAGCATTACTATTATTTTTAACTGAAGTTATATTTTCCAATTCTTCAATAGCATCTCTGATAATTTTTCCAACATTATTTTTAATAGTATCTGCAGCTAAAATGATATTAAATTCTGCAGAATCTCCTTTAGATAATACCTTTTTAAAACTACCACCACTAAAAATCGAAACATCGCCTTTAGAGGGAAATTGTACAGAAGAATTGCTATTAAAAAGCCCAGCGAAATCTGCATCTAAACCTTCGAATGTGCCTGAATTAATACCAGCAGATTGAGGAAAGAAAGCTGATTCTTTACTCGATGCGATCGTTACCATACCTATATATGGATATGGTCTATTATTATAAATTCCTTCTCGATATGCAATTTCTGCTTGAGCTCTCATTCTAAGTTCTTCTGGTATGCTTTCTGTAAAAAGCTCAACCTTATTTTCTCTTCCATAATTCCCTATATCCCAATCTGCATATAATGCTAATCCTGGATTGATTATTGGTTTATCACTCGTATTAAACAATGTATATTTGATAGTTACTGAATTACTTTTTAAAGAAGTAATGGTTTGTTTAACAGTTAATCCAATTTTTAGATAATCAGGATTTAAACTGTCTGTTAGAATCATAGTTGATCCAATTGAATTGCTTTCAAAGCGTTTGCTTGGCTCAAAATTAGATTCAGATGCAAAACCTTTAAGAATTTTATCGCCTGAATTGACGATAATTCCTCCGGAATAAAGTATCGATCCAATATTTTTTATAATAAAACCCTGACCATCAAAACTTTCATTTCCAGTATTACCAATCGTTCTATCGCCTATAAATCCTAAAGATCCATAATCACCCAAAGAAAAAGTTATATTTTCTGTATTAAAGGTAGTAATTGATGGTATTGGGCGATAAGGTATAAGCGTATAGGGAAATACTTCATTTTCAGATGAAATTTCTGCTTTTAATAAAAAAGATGCATCACTAGACTCTTTGATGATAATGCGAATACTATCAATGATAATTGTTGAATTGGGAGGTATCCTTTCTACATTTACTATGGAATCAATTATATGAACTGGTTCAAAAAAATCTGTAAGTGAAGAAATGTTAACAGAAATATTTTGAGCACCCCATGTGAACACATTGTCTAGTGATAGCTTTAAATATATTGTATCTCCAACCTTAAATCGAGTACCTTTTGCATTGTACATATTCCAATCCTTTATGGAAATGATTGGAAAGGTATTTGGATGATAATCCAGCGCTTTTTTAAAATTTACTCTGCCAGGAATCATTCCAGGATAAAGAGTATTAGACAAAGAAATATTATCACTTGTTTGTTGTAAATGTTTATGAATCATCTTCATAGAAGCATCTGGAAATTTCCCTTTTACTAAAGCAGCACAAGCAGATACTATTGGTGAAGCAAATGAAGTACCACTTGCTATTGTATATGAATTAATATCATTATCTGTTGTCTGAACCATATATCCCGGAGCCATAAT
>JALRHN010000215.1 GCA_023259575.1 Candidatus Kapaibacterium sp.
ACATACTGTTGAAATTGTATTCATAAAAGAGGAAGAATTAACGTTAAAAACAAAAATTAATGTACAAATATAGTAAGTATAAAATTTGCAATGGTTTTGGTTAGTATAAATGAAAAAAATAAAAATACCAATGAAGAAAAAAATAAGTTTTTTATAAAATCGTACCTAAAATGTAACCAAGGCACATTATTTGATATATTGTAATAAAGTGATCATTTTTATAACTCATGTGTGGTACATTCTGAGTGATTAAAAACAAGCCTCACGTGATATATATCTTGAAATGAACTATCTTACATAAAAACCATTGATATCCGATTGCAGCATAATTGGAAATAAAGGAAAAAAGTATGAGGAAACTGTTTCTCACATATGTAATTTTTTGCACACTGCTGGTGTTAAGTAATCATACTGTTTTTGCAGGAGGAACTTCTAAGAGTTCTCAAAGTAAAATAGCAGCGTTATATTCAAAAAAGATTATGACTGGTGGTGTTTTAGTTGTTGCTAATCAATCTAAAAATGACTCAGCAACTTCTTATAGAAGAACACTTGCGGACACATCAAAACCAAATAGAATCATTGGGATAAGAGAGAGTTCTGGGGGTTTATACTTATTAGAAATGGATGTAGCAGAAAATCAACAAAATCTCCAAATAGGTATTTATAATCTATTAGGAAAAAAAGTATTGGATGTACATCAAGGCAGTGAATATTCTGGAAAATCAAAACTCTTTGACATGAATGTACAAGGTATTCCTAATGGAATTTATATGTGTATTGCACAAGGTGATAATTTTAGGCTTGCCGAAAAATTCTATATTTCACGATAAATTATGATCATGTCTCTTCTTTAAGCCGTTATACAACGGCTTTTTTTTTGATATTTGTTAAAGCTTATTTCTTTTGATTACATATGAAGAACTTCTATAAAAAGTGTTTACTTGTATTTGGTTTAGGTATTGTACATCAAACAATACTTTTTGCATCTGATGGGCAATATCATGCTTATGCATTATCTTTTTTATGGATTGCAATAGCTTTATTTGCAGCAAAAATTGGAGGTATGATTGAAAAAATAACTCAGCCAGCTGTCCTAGGTGAGTTATTAATGGGAACCATATTAGGAAATTTGTTCCTATTGGGTATAGATTTTTTTCAACCAATGAAATCTGATGTGTATCTTCAGTTTTTGGGTGAAATTGGTATAGTAATTTTGTTATTTCAAGTAGGATTAGAATCAAATGTAAAGCAGATGCAATCCATAGGAGTAAGGGCATTCTTTGTAGCAATTATTGGTGTTCTAGCACCTTACTTGTTAGGTAGATATCTTGCTGGCCCATATCTAATGCCGGGTTTTTCAGACCAAACATATATTTTTTTAGGAGCTACTTTAACAGCTACTTCTATTGGTATTACAGCAAGAGTTTTTAAAGATTTTAATATTATAGATAGTAAAGAATCAAAAATTATTATTGGAGCTGCTATAATCGATGATATCATAGGATTAATCATTCTGGCAATCGTAACAGCTATTATTCAGAATGGATCTTTTGATACTCAAGAACTACTGATTACGTCTTCTTTAGCATTAGGATTTTTGATAGCGAGTATTGTAGGTGGTTCTTATGCTGCTCCTTTTTTTGGAAAATGGCTATCACATATTCATGCTGGACAAAGCATGAAGCTTACATTTGCATTATGTCTTGGTTTTTTATTGGCATATCTTGCGGATGCAATTGGCTTATCTCCAATTATTGGGGCATTTTCTGCAGGGTTAATGCTTGATTCTACTCATTTTAAAGATTTTCATAGTTCACATCTTATTGAAGAATTACAAATTATAGGGAATAATCAGCAGTCTGAAATAGAAACAAAAATATTATCAGTAGCTGAAAGGGCAAATGAAAAACATATTGAAGAATTGATTGCTCCAATTGGACAATTTACAACGCCAATATTCTTTATTATTACGGGTATGTCTGTCGATTTAATGGCATTTACTCAAACGTCTACAATATTATTAGGAATACTTTTAACCGTTATAGCAGTTATTGGTAAATTACTCTCCGGATTTGCAGCTGGGAAGGGTGTAAAACATTGGATGATCGGTTGGGGAATGGTGCCCAGAGGAGAAGTGGGACTTATTTTTGCATCGGTTGGAAAATCCTTAGGTGTAATAAATGCTAATGAATATTCAGTTATCATTATGGTAATAATAAGTACAACATTTATATCTCCAATTATGCTCAATTATCTCATAAAAAGATATCAATTTGTATCTTGAGAATCATTCTTTTTATCTTGTTTTAGAATATTCTGTAATGCCATTGATAAATGCTGCTCTATATCTAATGGGATTCCATCTTGATTCACGGAAGCTTTAGAATTTCTTTTCTTTAACTCTTCTTGTCCACCACTTATTTGTTGGTGAACTTGCATAAATTCTCTTAACAGAAATTGTTCAAAAGCATATAGGTGAGATAAGGTATTTTCAAGTTCTTTTTCTGTTAACTCCTCGAAAGGAGCACGGTATATATTACCATTTTTAACATTATCAACTAAGATACTTACTTGTTTCTTTCTATAGTCTCTTAAATCTATATTGTTTACTAATAAGATTTGTTCATCTTTTTGTAAAACGCCAAGAGCTCTTAATAAAGAGTGTAAATCTACTTTGTCTATAACATATTCAATCATATATATTGTCCTTTAACATTAAAGCCAATGCATAGACGCAGAAATGTAAATTTATTTGTCTACAGTATTCATTAATTGTTCTATGTCTTTTGTTGTTCTAGCTAATGCTGCAGACATATTAACAGGCCCATTATCTGAAATCAATATATCATCTTCTATCCTTATTCCGATATTCCACCATTTTTTATCGCAAGGACTTCCTTTTGGAATATATAAACCTGGTTCTACTGTAATTATCGAATTCTTCTTTAATACTCCTCCAGTTCCAGCATCATGCACATCTAATCCTAAATAATGAGAAGTACCATGCATAAAATACCATTTCAACTGATCTGAAGTTTGAATAATCCCCAGTTCGGTTAATCTTTTCATGAGGACTGCTTGAGCAGCATTATGTGGGGCTTTAAATGCTTCTCCAATAGTACAATGTTGAATTGCAGAGTCTTGAGATTCAAGTACAATATCATAG
>JALRHN010000216.1 GCA_023259575.1 Candidatus Kapaibacterium sp.
CTTATAATTGGTGATGATGAGGTCAAAAAGAAGGCGGTGCAAATTAAACTTTTAAGAAAAGAAATGGACCAACAAGAAGTTCTGTTTAATAACATCGTTGATTTTATAAAAAATAATGCCCACTGAATCTATTTTAAAAGTTAATGATGAGGCAAATAATCAGATAAGAGTTGGAGCAATTGTAGATTATTTGAATTCTATTAGTGCTCTTGGATTAGATGAATTAAAATCTTGGTATGCACAATCAGATTATCAAGAAACTTTAATTCCAAAAACTGCGTTAAACGTAAATCCAATCACTCTTTCTTTAAATGGAATTGACACTTTTACATGGTCAACTGCAACTTATCCATATATCGAAGTAAGTGTAAATAATATTGTTCAATCATCAGGATTTAGTATTAACCCTTCTTTAGGTCAAATTACATTCTCTACACCTCTTATTTTAACAGATATTCTAAAGGTTGTTATAAGATCAGATTGGGATGGTCAAACAAATACTATCAAATCATCAGAGAATATTAGAACTTATTTTGTTAGTAAATGGGCCAATTCTTATATTCCATTCTCAACTATTTTTGCTGATGGTAAAAATATATCAGAATATACTGCTGATGAAATTGTTACAACCGCTGAATCATCTTGGAATGATCTTGGAGTAAATGTTTATAGTTTCTTGTTAGGTAAATCAAACCTCAACAAAGATCTTCAAACAATTGGAACATCTAGAGGAAAATTTATTCATATTTCTACAGATGCCAATGCTCAGGATTTTGACACAACATTTGATTCTTTCTTACATGGCGGATCAAACAATCTTTTCAAAGCATCATGGACACGTAAATTTGATTATGAAAGTTTGACTTATGTATCGAAAGTTTATAGTGCATTTACTGCTCCTCTTTCAACAGTTAATAGTTCCTGTATCATACAGTATAGATATTCAAGCGATAGAAGAAGCTATAGTTCCTGGATTACTTTAACTAATAATGTTGACAGCTTAATTAATAGAGAAATATTAGCAATTGAATATAAAGTCACTCTTGCTGATGGATGGAATGGGTCTGCTCCTGTTAAGCCATTTGTAACTGAACTTTATCATGTCATAATCAATCCATCAACAAGTTATATCTTTACTTATCCACAGAACATAAATGGATCGATGTTTGAATATATTTTATCGCCAAAGAGTTCAATTCCAGAAACTGCTAAATTATCATGGGGAATTTGTAGAGGTGATTCTTTAGATTGGGCTGATTATTCACCAATTATCTCCAGAAGAAATGGCGTATTGCCTAACAGACAAGAATCTATTTTGTTTACAGATGAAGTAAGCAAAACTGGACTTTCAACGAAAACTTCAGATTATTTTATTTATCAAGTTTATGAAGAGAATGGATCAAAGGCTAAATGGTCAGTTACTGATATTGTTACTATTAGATTAGATGGTATTGCTACTTCAGACAGTGATGGTTATTATTCTCTTGATAATGTAAATGGTTTGATTTATTTTAGTACTGAAAAACCATCTACTGTAGTTGTAACAGTTGATATAACTACACCATCTGAAGTTTATAAATTGAATGGTGAATTGACTACCACTATTGATAACAGAACTTACTATTTAAGCAATGGTAGATATCCAAGTGATTCAACAATTATTGTTCTTAAGAATAACTCTATTGTTCGTGGTGGATACTTTGTAAATAGAGAATCAGGAACAATTACTTTCACACAGGAACAAAATGATTCGGATAAGATTACTGTGTATGTTGCTCCGTCAGATAAATTTAGAGTTGGTATTCAAATCAAAAACTACACTAATGTTTCTTTAGGATTGATACAGTTTGGATTAACATATACTACAATAACTAATTCAGATCTTGAGAATTCTTTTGCAAATTCTCCTAGTCCAACAATCTATCCTGGAACATTACAATTATTGCCATCTATTCCTAATGTAAGTGAAAGACTCTACATTGAATATAAATATGTTTCAGTAGACAACAATAAAGAATTAGACACTAAGACAGAATGGTACAGATCAAGATCAAATGGTGCATATTTAAGAGTTGATGCTTCAAATTCAATGCCAAATTACGATAACAGAACTGTCCAAAAATTAAGCGACTTAAATTCATTATTTATTTCCACTGACAAAGTTAAAGTAATCGTGAGACCTTCTGATGGAATTACAACTGGAATACCTTATGAATCAAATATTGCTACATTATTGGGCACAAAGAGACCTTATGTTTATGACGTTAGTATAGCTTGTGCTAATAAGACAACAGTTAGTGGAGTCAATTATGTTACAGAAGGTACAGAATTGAAAGCTAGATTTATATTTAATGATGGTGAAACCGGAAGCTCTAATATTATTTATGAAGGACAAGAATCTTCCAATAGTATTTCTTGGTATTACAATGATGAACTTCAGCCAATATCAACTAAAGCAACTCTTTCATCTAATTTAGTTGTAAAGGGCAAAACAATTTCATTTATAGTTAAACCTTATGACGGATCTATGTATGGCGACCCTGTAAGATCAGAAGATATTACAGTTTCTTAAAAGTTATTCTGGTTAGGTTTCAAGAATAAATAATTAGTAAACAATTGGAGACTAAAAATGGATAAAGAAATTCAGTTTATTCCAGATATTGAGATGCAACCGATTCATGTGATGCAAACTCTCAGTCAAACTACAGACTGGGGCTTGATGCAATCCAATATTCCTGGTGCTTGGGCTTATACTGAGGGCGAAGGTATTACAATTGCTGTTCTCGACACTGGTGTATGGGACCACTCCGATTTAAGAGACAACCTATTGCCAGCTTTAAATTTTTCAGGTGAATCAGACGATAAGGACTGGAATGGCCACGGAACTCACTGTGCTGGAATTATTGCAGCAGCTAATAATGATTTTGGTGTTGTTGGTGTAGCCCCTAAAGCAAAAATTCTTCCAGTCAAGGTTTTAGGTAATGGTGGTAATGGATCTTATGATAATATTATTGCTGGAATTAATGCTGCTGTAGATTCCAATGTGGATATTATCAGCATGTCTTTAGGTGCATCTTCTGCTCCTCCAGAACTCTATACAGCTATCAAGAGGGCTGCGGATGCTGGTGTTATTCTTAT
>JALRHN010000217.1 GCA_023259575.1 Candidatus Kapaibacterium sp.
GATGTAGTTGATGTTAGTGGTTGATTTGTTGATCTATTGATTGATATCAATGAAGATGCACTCCTTTGCGAGTGCAGTGACAGTGTTTTGTTTTGACTTTGGCGCTCACTCTCTGACAATGTCGATTCTTGGATTTCTTCTTCAAAAGGTTTTTATGATACAATTCTCCGAACATCTGTTTTTAGATTTAAAAACAACAACATACAAAGCGTTTCACAATATGACATAGGCTTTTTTTCTTCATATCAACAAGTACAATGTAATCAGCCTATTATATATGCTGATTCTTTTGTAGATGAAAGAATACACAATATTATTACTCAATTGTTGATTGCTGAGAATACTTCTTCTTGGAGCAAGAATAAAAATCTATTTAATGAACAATCCTTATCTGTATATCATTCAAACAACAATATACATACTGGAAATACGGCAACTATTCTTGAAGCTCTAGATTCTTCCTCAAAAGTCTTTCATTCTATTAACAGCACATCCACTCGCTACAATACATATTCTATAAATAATTCAATTTATATTTCTCTATATGGATCTCGATCTACTACAGATCTATCTATGAAACAACAAAAGAATGCATTTCATAGGATTATTGCTTTAGATTCAAACAATAAAATCAGATATATACTAGCAAAAGCACAAAAAGACAAATAATGTTGATGTACGTTTATAACAAGTCACAATAACATGTATTTTTGCATATAGATAACTTTAAAAACGTTTCACGTGAAACATATATGATAAACTCTTTTGATGTAATTGTGATTGGTGGTGGCCATGCAGGTATAGAAGCCTGTGTATCTGCTGCTAAAATGGGGTGTAATACAGCACTTATTTCTATGAGTATAGATACAATTGGCAGATTATCTTGTAATCCTTCTATTGGTGGTTCTGCTAAAGGACACTTGGTAAAAGAAATAGATGCTATTGGCGGTGTTATGCCATTAATAGCTGATAGAAGTGGTTTGCAGTTTAAAATGTTAAATACTTCTAAAGGACCAGCAATATGGTCGCCAAGGTCGCAAAACGACAAATATCTTTACCCATATTTTGCACAACAAATCTTAAAAGAAACAAAAAACTTAACATTGATAGAAGGTACAGTTTCACAGATTTTGTGCGATAGCAACAATATCAAGGGAATTGTGTTAAACGGTAATAATATATATTGTAAAGCACTGATATTGTGTGGTGGAACATTTTTAAATGGAAAACTTTATACAGGAAAGGAAGTAACCGAAGGTGGTAGAGTTCAAGAAAAATCTGCAATAGGATTATCAGATTCCTTATCAGAATTTGGTTTGGACATTGGAAGGCTAAAGACAGGGACACCCCCAAGAATCTATTCTTCTAGTGTTGATTATAGTAAAACAAAAATTGAATGTGGAGATGATCCACCTGTTCCATTTTCTCATAAATCACAACAGGTAAAAAACAGCATAGTATGTTATTCTACTCATACAAGTGAAACGACGCATGAAATTCTGCAACAAGGTTTTATGGATTCACCAATGTTTACAGGGTTGATAACTGGTAGAGGACCACGATATTGTCCTTCAATTGAAGATAAAATATATAGATTTCAAGAAAGAACTTCTCATCAAATAGTATTAGAACCAGAAGCTTTACAATCAGATACAATGTATGTAAATGGATTTTCTACTAGTCTACCAAAAGACATCCAGGAGAGAGCTTTAAAAACAATTCCCGGATTGGAACATGCAATTATTGAAAAATATGGTTATGCCGTCGAATATGATTTCTTCTATCCTTATCAGTTACACTATACTCTTGAAAGTAAAAAGATACATGGTTTATATATGGCTGGACAAATCAACGGTACATCTGGATATGAAGAAGCCGCATCTCAAGGACTAATAGCTGGTATAAATGCAGCATCAAAGATAAAAGGTCTACCAGAATTAATTTTAAGTAGAGCAGATGCCTATATTGGTGTAATGATAGATGATCTAGTAAATAAAAGTAGCGATGAACCCTATAGGATATTTACATCATTAGCTGAGTATAGATTATTATTGAGACAAGACAATGCATTTGAAAGATTATATGATAAAGCAAGTATTTATGGATTACATAATGGTAGTCAAGTCCATGTTTTACAAAGACTTAGCGCAAAAAACAACTTAATGTCCGATATAAGAAATGTTAAAATAGACAAAGAAACAGCTAACACTATTTATACAACAGTTGGGGAATCAATTACAAAAGAATCTGAACAGTTGATATCAATGTGTAAAAGACCAGCTATCACATTATCACTGATTCGTGAAAATTCTTCTGCTTTAGATCAATGGAAAGGCACGACTTTTGATAGCATTTTAAAACAAGCAGAAATTGAGATCAAATATGAAGGTTATATTGCTAGACATTTAGTTGAGATTTCAAAATTTAAAGAACTTGAAAACAAGCTAATTCCTGACAATTATGATTTTTCACGGGTACATTCACTTTCTAAGGAAAGTGTAGAGAAATTAATGAAAATTAGACCTATTTCAATAGGACAAGCCTCTAGAATACCCGGTGTATCACCAACAGATATATCTCTTTTGGTTATAGCATTGAAACGTTAGAGTTTCAAATATGTCCATTTCTGGATTCTATCACATAGCAATTATTGGCATACATAGTGAATACTAATTACACAGTTATTGGTATCGATGGCGGTGGTTCTAAGACACGCGGTCGTTTGGTTTATGGTGAACAACAAGTTCAAAGAGTTATTGGGTCTACACGTGTTGGAGTGGTTGGTTTTACCGAAGCATGTGAAAGGGTTGTACAATTATTGGTTGATTTAACCAATGATGCAGGAATAGACAAATCCGAAATTGATGCTGTGGTAGTTGGTGTTGCAGGCATTTGGTTAGAAGAAGAAAGGCAAAGGTTTGCACATTTACTAAGGATTATTGCAAGAGATTCTGGTTTTAATCTTCACGATTTAATTGCAACTAGTGATGCAGAAATTGCTTTAAGAGGAGCATTTGGATCGGAAGCAGGAATAATGTTAATAGCGGAGAAAAATTAGCAGATAGAAATTTAATAAGCGCAGAATTGGGTGGATGGTTTTGTATTTATGTTACAGGTTCA
>JALRHN010000218.1 GCA_023259575.1 Candidatus Kapaibacterium sp.
TCCAACCACTACCCGTAAACGAGGTATAGCTCAATCCGTTCGGAATGAGCAACGAAATACTTATCGGCCCATTACTTGTAGCCGTGCCAGTATTATTTACACTGATAGTATAGCTTGCCAAACCATTCGGGTTTGTAGCGTTTGTGCCATTGATACTCAATTGTAAGTCTGGAATAGGAGTAGAGCCAACAATTAAACGTGGTGGAATTATAAAGAAATTACTCATACAGATAACCTTTCAAGAGTAATCCAAAGATTCCATTTATTTTCCACTGATGCTGAGAAAAATAAGAAATCTCCAGACAATAATTCCAATAGCCCAAAATTGTTTATATATCCTGTTTTATTATCTACTAAAATATCGTTAGGCAATAAATCTAAACCATTCTTAACGATATTTATACTGGTAGATTCTTTGTAATCTGTTATATACCAATCTAATCTTTTTACTCTAAATTGTTCTTTATGGTCTGACATATAAGGGATCATAAATGGAGCAGAAAAATCATTAGTATTACATAATATTTGTAATGTAATATATGGTTGTGTAATCTCTTGTTTTTGAAGTAAATTATGGTTTGTATTATTACTTCTAAAAAATAAAGTATTGTTGTCTACAAACAAGCTATTATTATTTTTATCTATAGTGTCTTCTTCTAATACAATTCTTGATACTTTGGCTGTTTTTGTAGATATAACATTAAAACTTTGTGGATTTGGAAAATTATAACTAGCTTCATTATCAAAAGAAAATATTTTATCTGATAACTTAATTCCTAATCCAGCTGCATATTCTAAATTTATCTTTTTATAGGATGGAGCTTTGTTTTCGCCATTAGATATTAAAACAGAATCAACTTCCCCAGGTGACAAGATATTATAATGGGATTGTTCAGAAGCATATAAAATTGATCCCATAGGTATATTAGAAACATCAAATCCTGTCCCACCTAAATTAGCTGGCAATGTTTCTCTTATGGTTAAAGCTGTACCATTGATATCAGAATCTATACGAGCAATCTCAATGTTATTAATTTTAACTTTATCTGATACTTCAAATGATGGAAAATCTTTTATCTGTTTTTTGAGTATTTTATTAACATCTAACTCAATCCATTTAGGTAGATCATTTTCTACAGAAAGGATGCAGTTTTCTTTTCCAATGGTAGATAAAACGGTGAATTTATTATCCTGATTTGAATATAATAAATCGCCCTTCTTGACATTTTTTAAGCCTGTTCCGCCATTATTTACTTCCCAGAAATCTTTTTGCTTGGGAATATCGTCAAGAGTAATAAATTTTGATGTATCTGGAACTTCAATAGACTGAATACTTACTTGTTCTGGTAGTGAAATCCATGTAAATTCATTGTCAATATAAGCTAATATTTTATTATTTACAGGAGAAACAGATCTAATAATATCTTTGTTTAAGAATAATAATCCTGAATCTGGAATATTTGTCCATCCAGTTCCACCATTTTGTATAGGTAGGGTGCCAACAACATTAGAAATATTTATTGAAGTCCATGTAGGTTTATCTCCTAATAACACTAGAGAAGAATTGGATGGACCTGGCTCAATATGAGAATATTTTGAGCCATTATAAAATAATATCGAACCAGACTTAGGAGAATCTGATACAAGATTATCAAGATGAAATGTTTGATTTTTAGGGAAAACTACACTTTTTAAGAATGTATTTGACCCTGACCAAATGTTATTTTCTTTTAGCATTTTTTGTTTTACAAAGATTATTGTACAGATAGCATATTCTCTAAGAAGGTTTATATATCCTGTTCTGAGAAAAAAGGAAATAACCTGATAGATGTAGAAAAACGTTATCAGAAAACAAAAAAATGTTTTAAACTTGATTTTTTCTTCGAAGGAAAATTATAGGAGATTTATATGCCAAACTATCCATCTAGTTTCATCAGTGGAATTGCACCTGGTGCAAGAGCAGTTGATAACGTTGCTGATAAGAGAGAAATTAAATTTACTCAGGCTGTCAGTGTCGCATTCACCGCTGCTGGTACAGTAGGTACACCTGCCACAATTCATGCTGCAACAACAGCAAACATCGCTCTCACTGGCGCACAGACCATCGATGGTGTTTCTGTCTCAGCTGGTAACGTTGTTCTCGTAAAGAATCAGACAAATGCATTTGACAATGGTATCTATACCGTTGCTGCTGGTGCATGGTCAAGACATACTAGCTTTGACTCCGCAGCTGAAATGCTTGCAGCTAACAACTTTAAGTTTGTTGCTGTAAACGGCGGTACTGTCAATGCAGCAAAGGTTTTTGTTCTTAGAAATATTCTTGCTGGATTTACTCTTGGAGTAGATGCAGTCAGATTTGAAGAGCTTCCTTCTGTTGCAGTATACAATTCAGTTGCTAAGTATCCTACTGACGTTAACGTTGGTGTTGCAGCAACATCACTCGCTACCGAGACCTGGGAAGATTTCCTCAAGGTCAAGGATCAGATGGTTGCAGCTTGTGGTGCATTTGACACCGCTTATGCAGCTCTTGTTGCAGAGACCGATTATGATGCAAGAGCACTCGTTGCAAACGAGACCATTCTTTCCATGAGAAATCTTCAGAAGAAGTTCGAGAAGAATACTTTTGAATTCAATAGATTAGTTCTCGACATGACACAGATTCTTGCAGCTGGAAACGCTACACCAAATATTTCTTTGGCAGCTCAGACATCAAGATATCCATCAGGACAGCGCAGAGGTTATTAATCTCTCTGCTTTCTAAGCTAAAAATGGGGAAGATAGAAATATCTTCCCCATTTTTTTTACCAGATATGCCCCTTACTTTTAATTTTAGCTTTGAGTTGATCTAGGCTAAGGGTTTTTAAGGAATGGAGCACAGTCTGGTTTCTTTTGACATAGAAACTTCCGCTTCCATACCCACTATATCTGCCCCACATTAGACGGTAGAATCTCCAGTCTGCTGATATTCTAGATGGGCTATTAGATTTGCTTTTTTGCGCCTCTAATATTTTCTTCAGATAATCAGTTCCAAGCATAATATTTCCTTGTACTGTACGAGGATCATGCTTTGTACCTTTGTATTCTGATCTAATTGTAGATCCTAGCATTTGCATAAT
>JALRHN010000219.1 GCA_023259575.1 Candidatus Kapaibacterium sp.
CAAGATATAGCAGATGCAGCAATTATAGGGAAAGGAACTGTTTACGAGTATTTTTCTACTAAAGAAGAACTATTTTTAGCTGTATATGATTATTGGATGGACGATTATGAATTGGCAATGGAACAAGCTGTTGAAGCTCATTTGGATCCTGTATCAAAAGCAGATGCATTAATCGACACAACAGTCGATTTTTATGAAAAACATGCCGAATATGCTTCTATATTACTTGAATTTTGGGCACATGCTCTAAGAAGTAAAGATCTTCATTTTCTTGACAGGATTAGAAACATGAAGAAAAAATTAGAATTGATTGGCAAAGAAGTAACTCAGCAAATGCAAAAGTTAAAATTATTTAAGGCAGTTGACTCTGCTTCTTTTTCCGTATTAGAATTAGGTATTTCAGATGGAATATTTTTACAATGGATTCTTGATGGTAAAACATATTCTTTAAGAGAAGCCTATAAATTTAGACAATCAGTTATTGGATCTGGATTAATGATGCCAGCTCTAAAGTTGCTTGTAGCAGATAAAATTGAAAAAAAACTGAAGAAAGGTTTTCTTTCTTCTCATCAATCATAAAGAATAATGTGGAGTTAAGCTTATGTTTAATGTGTGCCGAACTGCTATTATATGTATGGCTTTTGGTTTAATGTATTATCTGGGATCATATACTGCTTTTTCCCAAATAGATGGTAAAATCAAAGTTAAAAGAAATAAAATTGTTGATTCATTAAAAGAAGCTAGAACAGAAGAATTTACTGTGTTTGGCGCTTCAAGAATTCAACAAAAAATTACTGATGCACCTGCTGCTATTTCTGTTCTTCTTCCAAAAGAAATTACAAGAGCAGCTTCTCATGGACAAGTAGCAAAGTCTATCGAAAATATTCAAGGTGTTGATGTAGTACAAAGCGGTATGAATGATTTTAATGTGAATATGAGAGGGTTTAATAATTCAATTAATAGACGTGTTCTTATATTATTAGATGGTAGAGATCCTTCTACACCATTATTGAATTTAGTTGAATGGAACTCATTCCAAACAAATATGGGGGATATTGCTCATATAGAAGTTGTTCGTGGCCCTGGATCTGCATTGTATGGTCCGAATGCATATAATGGTGTTATAAATATTATTTCTTCAGCTCCAAAAGATGTACTTGGTTCTAAACTAAGCGTTACAGCTGGTGATTTTAATACCTTTAGAGGCGATATAAGACATGCAGGTGAAATTGGGAATATTTCTTATAAAGTTAATGCAGGGTATTCTACTCAAAGACAAAGTTGGATTAATTCAAGAGATATTAAAAATGGTGGATTTCTTGAATATCCAGGTTTAGCTAGTGATGTAACTGGAAATAGAGCCGGTGTTGGATTTATTGGAAATATCGATTCTTTGATTAATGCTAATAAGAATGCTACAAATATGTTTGGATCAGCAAGAATTGATTATTCTCTAAATCCAGAGGCTCGCATTACAACGGAATTTGGTTATTCAAAATATGGTGGTGAATATTTTGTTAATCAAACAGGTCGTATCCTCATTAATAATATTGAAAAACCATATATACGCTTAGCATATAATTCTAAAGATATTAATGTTCAAGCTCACTGGAACAGAAGAAATACAGCTTCTCCCCAGATTGTGCTTAATGCTGCTGCAAGTTCTGCTGAAAGAAGTGATGTGTATGTAATAGATGCGCAATGGAATACATCTTTATTAGACGATAAATTGAAACTCATTCTTGGTGCTTCACACGAAATTCAAGATGTAAATACTACTATTATTGGCGCTACACCATTGTTAAATCCTGATAGTTTAGTGAATTCATTTACTGGAGTATATGCTCAATTTGATTATTCTCTTCTTTCTAATTTAAGAATTGTAGGTGCAGCTAGAGTAGACCAATCAACATTCTTTGACACTCAGTTTTCACCTAAATTAGCTTTAGTATATAATCCAATTACTAATCATACATTAAGATTTACGGTAAATAGATCATTTTTAAGACCTAGCTATCCAGATTTATACAGAAGATCTGCAGCAGGAGCTCCGGTTAATGTTGATTCTATCGACAAAGCGATAGCTACTCAATATAATGTACAGCCACTTGGATTAGGAACATTAGCTCAATGGAATCTAGGAAATCCACAAACAAAAGTAGAAACTGCTTTATCGTATGAACTAGGATATAAAGGGATAATGTCTAAAGACTTATTCATAACAGTAGATATGTATATGAATAGAAGAACTAATTTTATTTCTGTTCCTTTAGGTGGTTTAGCCCCAGATGTTTATTCTCCTTTACGTTATAGTTCAGACTCAGCAAATAGTGCTTTAAAGAGTGCTTTATCTTTAAAAAATCCATTGTTTTATGATAGATTATCAATTGATCCTTTAACTAAAAAACCAGCTCTTATTATTACCCCAACAAATATTGGTGTCATAGATGAATATGGAGTAGAAGTTGGAGTCAATTATTATCTTTCAAGCTCACTATTCATGCAAGCAAATTATGCCTATTTAGGTTTTGATGTAAAAGAAAATAATCCATTATTTGCAAATAAAATTGTCCCAAATTCTGCACCTCATAAACTAAATATTGGGCTTCAATATGAAAGCAATGGTTTTTCTGCTGGAGTACAAGTGCGTGGTGTCACAGGTTTTACATGGGTAGCTGGATTATTCGAAGGATATGTACCTGAATATTGGCTAGTAAACTTGAATGCTTCTTATGAAGTAAATAAAGAGTTAACAGTTAGCGGAACTGTTTTTAATGCATTAGATAGAAGACATTATCAAATATTTGGTGGATCAATCTTACAAAGAATGTCTAGCCTTAATATTACTTATAATTTCTAATCTATATGTTAAAGCATGATACAGTAAAAAAGCTCTGATACTAATATCAGAGCTTTTTTTTTGTCGGTGTGGCGGGATTCGAACCCACGACCCCTACTACCCCAAAGTAGTGCGCTACCGGGCTGCGCTACACACCGCTACGAATAAGGGTGGCAAATATAATGTATTTATCTTGTAAATATTGGTACGCACATTAATGTGAAAATAAAATACATCGTTCAACAGTACTCTGAGTTGGGGATGAAAT
>JALRHN010000021.1 GCA_023259575.1 Candidatus Kapaibacterium sp.
GATTCACTTTCAATCAATGATAAGCCTCTAATAATCAACAATTTATATAATGATAGTATTATATTCTTCACTAAAGAAATTGGTAAAGTGAAGGTTTATATAAGCCCTTTGGCAGGTACTGATAGCATAACAACAATGCATATTCAGATAATACAAAATAAAGCCATAATTCTAGATAGTGTGCAACAAGTGTACGTGCAGTCATTATATACACCACTTCCATATATTAGAATTGCAGCTGTTTCGGATAATATTCCAAATCCAGTTTCAATTCATCAAATAACTACTTGGTTTTATCGCATAGATAGGCCATCTGATATATCAATTCAGATTTTAGATATACTTGGAAGAACACTCTATAAAGAGAAGTTTTTTCAAGCTTTTTCAGGACAATATCAATGGTCTTGGGAAATATTTCCTTATATACAAAGTCCAGGAGTTTATTTCTTTCATATTCAAACTAATTCTGGAGAGAGTATAAAAAAATGGAGTGTATCTCCATGAATTATATATATATAATCTGTTTATTGTGTAGTTCAGTTATTGCTTTTGGACAAGAAACTGTAAAAAGAGATTCTACAAGAAAACCAAAAATAAATCTAGAAGAATTAAAGCCTGAAGCATTTACAGTTGAATCAGATTTTAATGCAGAGTCTTCTTATGGTTGGTTCCCATCGATACCAACTATTTCTACATTAGATATTACTGGCATGGGAACCCCATTTTTTATGGATGGTATATATCAAAGTAGCTTACCTGTAAAAAGTAATAGCTTTTTATATCCAGATTTAGAGTTTAGATCTTCTCATCCATTTGCCAAAAAAGATATTCAAACCCTTAGTCCATTTACTATGGAAGAAACTGATGATGATATTCCAGAAGATGATTTGTGGAGCATAGGAATAAGAAGAAGAATGTCTATACAACCATTACAGACAGTTCTAAGAATAGGAACTGATCTATTAAGTACGAATTCTACTTTATATGCAATTGATAAAACAAAGTCATTTTTAGGTATAAATGGACAAAAAAAACCATTAGAAGAATTGCATACTATATTTTTAAAAGAATATGAGATAAACGTATCTGCAGGACTTGAGTTCTCAATTTATGGTGCATATCTAACAATGGCTGATATGCAAGTATATTCTGTATATACCGCCAGTATTGGTGCTATAGGTGGTTTTATGGCATATTCTAATCAGATATATTCTTCTACAATAATAAGTGATAGGGAATATATTCGCTATTCAAATGGAAGTAATGTTATAATATTGGAACAAGATAAAAGATTAAAGGAATTACAATCATTTAGATGTAGAATAGAATATTCACTTGG
Source organism: Candidatus Kapaibacterium sp. (assembly GCA_023259575.1). GTDB lineage: Bacteria > Bacteroidota > Ignavibacteria > Kapaibacteriales > UBA961 > UBA961. The sequence continues at coordinate 1,340 of JALRHN010000021.1, forward strand.
ATGGCAATTAATGTTTGGTCCAATTGGACTAGGAATTGAAGGTTTTGTTCAAATTCCACTCACACCAATTTTACAGAATTCTAATTGGAGTACTTACTTAGTGGGAACCAGATCTTCTCTCATATTAAGATATTAATAAAGTTATGTTATAAAATTACTGTTGAATTGTCTATATAGACAATAAAAACTCAGTATTTTTGAAGCATTCTATCTACTTTTCTATTAATATCTTATGAATATTTTACTAATTGGTTCTGGCGGAAGAGAACATGCATTAGCAAAGGGTTTAAAACAATCTACTTCATGCGATATATTATACGCATTACCAGGAAATCCAGGGATTTTAACATTAGCACAAAAAGTTACTGATTGTTCATTGAACGATCCAAGTACGATAGTATCATTTTGTAAACGTAATGCAATAGAATTAGTAGTTATCGGACCAGAGGCTCCACTGGTAAAGGGATTAGCAGACATTTTATCAGATAAAGGTATTTCAGTATTTGGTCCTTCTGCATTAGCAGCCCGCATAGAATCATCAAAAAGCTTTTCTAAAGAGCTAATGATATCGCATAATATTCCTACTGCAAGGTATACAACATTTACTGGTGATCAAGCACAATTAGCACATGATTATATTGAACAATCTATTATTCCAATTGTCATAAAAGCAGATGGATTAGCAGCTGGAAAGGGCGTAATTGTTGCAGAATCAAAACAAGAAGCTCATGATGCAATCAATGATATATTTTCTGGATTATTTGCGGACGCAGGTTCTAAAATAGTCATTGAGGAATTTTTACATGGAGAAGAAGCATCTGTTTTTGCAATATGTGATGGTGAAAATTTTGTGATGTTGGCGCCTGCTCAAGACCATAAAAGAATATATGATAATGATTTAGGGAAAAATACTGGCGGTATGGGAGCATATGCTCCAGCACAAATAGTAACAGATGAAGTATTACAAAAAGTAGCAGATACAATTTTTACTCCAACTTTAAAAGCCATGAAAGAAGCTGGATATCCATTTGTAGGTTGTTTATTCTGTGGATTAATGATAGATAATGGAAATCCATCTGTTGTAGAATTTAATTGTCGCTTTGGAGACCCAGAAACTCAGGCGGTTCTAACTGTTTTTGAAGGTGATTTAGCTGCATTATTATACTCTGCTGCCAAAGGTTCTATACAAGCAGAACATATGAAGCAAAGATCAAAAGGTTTTGCCTGCAATGTTGTTCTTGCATCTGGAGGATATCCAGATCATTATGAAATTGGTTATAAGATACATGGAACAGAAACAATTAATCCAAATGAGAAGATTACGATTTTTCATGCTGGAACAAGCCAAGATGGTGATAAAAATATCATAACATCCGGAGGCAGGGTTTTGGGAGTATGTGCTCATGCCGAAACTTTATCTGAAGCAATTCAAAAAGCATATAAAAGTATAGAACATATTTCATTTCAAGGTATGTATTTTAGAAAAGATATAGGTAAAAAGGGATTAGCTGTAACAAAGTAAGAATCTTGTTATCTTTACCGTATCAATAGCCCAATTTGTCAATGGACATATTTATGAATTCAGGAATTCCTCCACATAATATGGATGATCATTCTTCTCCTTTAGAGTATAAGAATCTTAGCGATATAGAGCTTTATCTTATGCTTAATGGCGGTGGATCATCGGCCCATTATGGTCTGAATATTCTCTATGAGAGATATTCAGCAAGGATTTATTCCTATTGTAGAAAAATATTGGGTGAGATTCAAGCAACAGATGATATTTTTCAAGAGACATTTGTCCGATTTTATGAAATGGGAGTATTGGGAAGAGAAGTTCAGAATATTCAAGGTTATTTACTAAAAATAGCAAGGAATTTGTGCCTAAATGAAAAACAAAAAAAGTATAATTCCACTAAAATATCACTCGAAAACTTTGAATTTCCGTCTTTAGATACTCCATATGAACAAACTGAATTAAATCGATTAATTGCTACTGCTTTAGAAATGCTTCCTGATGATTATAAAGAAGTATTAGTATTAAGAGAAATGTATGGCTATAGTTATAATGAAATAGCAGAAATAGTAGAAACAACAATGCCAATAGTAAGAACAAGAATTTATAGAGCAAAACAAAAAATTCGTGTCATACTAGCACCATTTATTGATGATTTATATCGTTCATAATCGTGATAAGCATTTTTAGAAGAAAGTACACATTAGGTTATATATGAGTTTAGATTTTTCACAATTACAACCATCTGAATTATTAACATTATATGTTGATGGTGAATTGCCTGAATTAATGCATCCAACTTTATTTTCGATGCTGGCATCAGATTCTGATTTACAGCAGGAAATGAATGAACATCTTACAATGAAGCGTCATTTTGATACTACTTTAATAGCTCCACCTAAAATATTGCAAGAAGGAGTTTTAAGACGTATTGGAGCCATTGGATTAGGTACTACTGTTGCTCAGCCAACATTTCTAGAAACAGCAAAAACTTCTTTGACTGCATTTGCTGGAATTGTTGTGCAACCTTTGCTTTATTTGCTAACTGGGGCTGCTCTTACAGGTTTTTTTATGACCTTGAACCCGGATAAACAATTTGTAAATTCAATGCAAAGTTCACAAAACATTCAACAGTCTCCAATAGAATTACAGCAAAATTCACATAAGCAATGGAACAATCTTGGAAGGAATAGTTATTCGTCAATTGCATTGCCAGCATTCAGCTTTTCTAATGTGTATTTCCCAGAAATACATCAAGCTTCTATGGTTGATGCATCTGTGAATATTGATAAACCACTTTCATTATATGATGAATATTCGCCTGAGAATATATCTGAAACTGTTTTAGAAGATATAGCTTGGAAAGCAGATAACACAATAATCAATGAAGAACCAACTTCTGAATTTTCTATTGGATTAAGAGGATTTACTCAGCATTCTTATACTCCACAAACTGTAAATCCATCTATTAAGCCAAGTGTCAATAATCTTGCATTATCTGTAGAATATGCTTTATCAAAAAATAATTCTATATATGCAGAAGGTGGACAAGAATTTATTCCTCAAAGATATAGTGGACAAGAAGGAAATTATTTTATTCAATATGATCAAACATATCTTGCATCATGGGCAGCTATTGGATGGAAGCATACTTTTACTAACGATTATTCAGTAAAACCTATTGTCAAAATATCCGCAGGAGCTACTGAAACAGGACCACTAGGCAGAGTTTCTGCTGGTATAGAATATGACCTTTCAAATAAAATTACATTAATGACAGGAGTTGAAGGAATTACCTCCTTGTATACATATCAGCAACAATGGTTTAGCACGCAAAAAATAGGCTTAACCTATGGTGCCAAGATTAAGCTTTAGGATTGCCCCTTGCCACCTATTTCATCAATAGCACACAACACATATTCAATGATTGTTACTACCACATATTCAATCATTACTTTATTGCTGATTCTTATCAGTTCTTGTTCTCCTGCAACTGAAGTGCCGGCAGATAGATCAAGAAATGTTATAGATTCGATAACGTTAGATTCATTATATAGAGAATATTTAGTAGTTAATCCAACCTCTTTAAATTTTGAATCAGAATTTCCCTCCTCAGAAATTACAACAACAGTAGAATTTATTAATACTTCTGATTCTCTCTTTATTCCCATAAATTCTGTTGTCTTATCTAATGGTGCAATCGGCTTTAAGCTTATGACTGATAGTATTTCTTTTATACTATCACCAAAAGGAAAAGTTGGATCAAATAGAACAATTTCTTTAACATGTAAGCCTACACAAGAAGGAATTATACAAGACACAATCATAATTAATTCTTGGAAGAATTTTTTTGTACCAATTAGGTGCAATGTATTGCCCGGAACAAGGGTATGGGTAGAAGATTTGCATTTTGGAGATTTAATTTTTGGAGAAAATCGAGATACAACTATCAAAGTATATAATAAAGGTACCCGAAATGTTACAGTTACAGGTGCATCTTTTGTATCCGGAGAAATATCTCAGTTTCAAGTGCTAAACAATGCTATGTTCCCAATGGTAATTTATCCAGGTTATTATAGGTCAATTCCAATTAGATGCATTTCAACTTTATTAGGTTCTTCTATTTCTGCAGATTTACATGCTAATATTTCATATTCTGGACAAGGCAGAGTAAAGCAAATTGCTAAAGTTAATGCTGAAATACATTTGATTCCAAATGTATATGTAACCGATATACATGTAAATTATGCCTTTAAATCAATGGTATATATGGCTTCATGTAGTATTGTTAATAATACTGATAGTCCATGTTATGTTAAAGAATTTGTCAATTTTAAAGATACAGATTCCTTAACCATTATTATATCCGGAAAAAATCAAGGATATTGGCTAAGTCCAAAAACTGCAATGAATTATATCGTTAAAATTACTCCTAAATATTCTGGTCCTTTTAGTACTAGTTTCGAATTCCCAATTACCAATGCAAATAATCCTAAAAATTACTGTAAGATAACAGGCATTACTTTCTGATTATCTTGATTATTTTTGCTTGTAAAATCTCTATCCTTTATTATTTAATCAGAGTTTTCTATATGCCATTCAATGTGCAGGATTGGGGAATTATTCAATATAGAGATGCCTGGAAAAAACAAGAAGATCTAGTAAAATCCATTCAATCTGGTACATCACATAGTACATTGATTATGTGCGAACACCCTCCTGTTATTACCATTGGTAAAGAAGGTGGAGAACATCACTTATTAATTTCTTCTGAATTTCTTCAATCATCACATATAGAAGTGATTCCAATAAATCGTGGGGGAGATATCACCTTGCATAATCCAGGACAAATGGTAGTTTATCCCATTTTTAATTTAATGGATTATAAGCAGGATTTACATTGGTTTTTACGGTCTATAGAACAAGTGATTATTGAAGTACTTAAACATTATAATATTGTAGCTGATAGAATTCCTGGAAAAACAGGAGTTTGGATAGATCAAAAAAGAAAAATTTGTGCAATTGGTTTACATTGCTCTAGATGGGTTACTTCTCATGGATTAGCATTCAATATATCTAATGATATCAAACAGTTCGATTGGATTGTCCCTTGTGGAATTAATAATATGAATGTTACTTCATTATCTCAAGAACTTGGATATATTCCTGATATGAATGAAGTGAAACAGCTGTGTCTAAAAGAATTCGAGACTATTTTTGAAAAAAAGTTTGGATAAAATATCCTATAAACCTATTTTTGTGTCCACTTAATTGTGATAGTGCGGGAATAGCTCAGTGGTAGAGCGCAACCTTGCCAAGGTTGATGTCGCGAGTTCGACCCTCGTTTCCCGCTCAACGGCGAAAGCCGTTACTTCCTCTTTATGCTGCATGCCTTGTCATCACTTCCCCCCGATGATAAGGCATTTTTTATTCCATGATAATCATCTTACCAAAAACTGGTTCTGTATAGCTATCTCCATTAATTTGTAATCTGAATAGATAGACACCTGGTGCTACAAGATTACCATCCGAATCTTTACAATCCCATTGAATATTATTATTGCCAATCTTTGTTGTATGATATAAAGTGTTAATAATAGATCCATTTATAGAAGCTATTGTTAATCGCGAATCTGCATCTTGTTTTTGCGCTGCATATGTATAGCCTATTGTTATGCTATTGGGTAATTGAGTGGGATGAGGCCACTGAATAAGAGAATGCACAGAACTATTTAAAACAACATGCAGTAATAACCTAACCGTATCTTTGTTTGCAGAAGCATCTTCTGTAAAGACAGTAAATAAGTTTTCACCTATATCTAATCTGTTTGTACTTGTAAAATCAAGCGAAACCCTTTGTGTCGACCCATATTCATATTGAGTGAATTTCACCTTTGAAGCCGTAGAATCGGGCTGCCAAAAGCGATTAATTCTTACCCTTAATTTACTAGAATCAAATCTTAAGAAAGAATTATCTTGTACTCTAACAGAAAACGAAGGATTTGCTGAAATTGTATCATTATCTTTTAACAAAATACCATCTGCATAAACGCTAATTGACGGAGATAAAGAATCTTCGTCAATAAATAGTTGCTTACTTACAGTATTATTAAATCTGTACATATCTTCTTGCTTTAAAGAACAATCTGAAATCATAGACCAATCTGTATGCTTAGCTAAGTCTTGCGAAGGAAGAATAGTAGAAAATTCATATATATCATCTTTTTGCAATATTGGAATTTGATATGTATAGGATTCAGATGAATTCGAGCCACTTAGCGGTTTTTGGGAAATACATATATCAGTTAGAGGAAAAGAAGCTTGTTTTAATGATAGATTTTTGATTACACCAGAAATCAATAAACTATCCCCTTTTAAGATGTTTTGTCGAGGATAAGTACCTTTTACAGAAAACTCAGATGGAAATACTGTTAACTCTGGAGCTGGAATAAATTTACAATTTATGCCATTCAATATGGGAGAAAAATCTGCAGAATCATTGATTAAGTTAATTTTTACAATTAGATAAGGAAATATTTTTGCATCTATATTGTTCAAATTTATTGTATTTGCAGGACCTTCATAGAGCAATGAATCTTGCGGTAAAAAAGAATGTTTTCCAAACACTTGTAAGATTGATGAATTACCTTTAGACAATTGAGTAGCAATATCTAAAGAATGCCATTCTTTTGCAGGTCCAATCAATCCTGTTGTATAATTGCCTAATTGTTGCAGAATAGTAAGAGTATCAGAAACGGTTAATGTATCAGAGGATGGAGCAAACTTTTCTATTGCAGAACCAGGCGGATTTCCTTTTCTGCCTATCATTACAAAAGATGAAGATATTCTATCAGATCCAGATATTTCTGCACCATTCTGATATGTTTTTGCCTTAAAAACAGAATCGATCAAAGAAGAACCACACTCTTTTAAAGCATCAATTAAGCTTTGGGAATCTCCAATAAGCCCAGCAGATGTAACAATTGGTCCTCTAAAACATGCATCGGAAACTGTTATGGCAATATAATCACCTTTTTGGACAGAATCTTTCAGGAAAGTAACAAGATCTTTTGAATTCCCTCGATAATCTAGTTCATTATCTTGTGGGCTTAAAAATGCATTAAACTCTCTGAATGTACCAACGGTATCATATGGGCTAATCTTTAGAACACATAATTTTGCTGCATCATTTCTTTCGATATACACTCTGCCACCATAATTAAGATCTGCATAGCGTCCACCAGCACCAGCATTACAACCAATCACTGTTATATTTCTTTTTATAGAGGAAATTGACAAAGCCGATGAAGTAGCATCACTATCCAATTGATCAGAAGAAGACTCTTTCCATGCTGCTAGATTGAACAGAGAAAATAGAACTGTATCATTAGAAGAATTATCAATATGAATAGGTAAAGATGTCCATTTACTATATTGATTTGTAAGCGAATCAAGTACACGAGCATTAAATAAAATATCTTTCCCTACAAATGTTTTTAAGGCCTCAGCAGAGGGAAACCAATCAATATACCCTTCATATACTTTTAATGAATTATCTGAATCACCTATATATTGAGTAATAATTGAATCGTTCTTTATGTGTTTTAACTGTAATTCAATTGTTTTAGAAGAAGAATTTTTAGGGATTATACATCTAAATTGAGGCTTTTCTGCATTAACTGTCCAGCCAGCAAGTGGATCTACCATAGACAATCCATTTGCAAATACATTAACGGGAATAGACAGAATATTATTATCCTTGATCTGTTCTTCCTGAATTAAGCTGTCTGGATCGATATGAATGGTAATTATATGAGTGCCAGAAATACCACTAATAGGAATATTAAGAGAAAATGAACTACTTCTACACAAAGAATCTGTAGCAAGAGTAAATGTATCTTTTATACTTCCAATTGCATGTATAATTCTAATTGGAATATTTTTTCCATTGCCAATACCTCGATTATGACATATTCCATTCAGAGTAAAAATGCTATCATTTGCCGAGATTGTTGAAGAAGATAGCGAAACATCACTTGTTCTTATATAGTAATCTGGCTTATCTAAAAGGGCTAGATTTGTCATTGGATCGCCCATTAGATTAAATTGCAAGCAAGAATTATTAAACAAAATATCAAATCCAAAATTTCCTGCTTTGGCATTATTGACAAGGTCTCCAATTCTTCTTACATAATTATTGCTGGCCATAATGCTAAACAAGGATGTAAACAGACTATAATCTGTGCTTACAATTCCAGTAAATGTATTTCCTAATGATGCCACAGAACCTTTGTTTGCTTCTGTAAGATATGTTTCATTTCTACATGGTCCCGAAGGTTCACCAAATGCACCTGAACTGCAAGAAAAAGTAGAAAGAAGGAAATACTTACCTTTATTATTTAAATCAGGAGCTCTCCATCCATCTAATTCATAATAAAGAGGTGATCCATGTCCGATGAAATTAACCCATAATGCACCTTTATTGATTGCAGAACGAATATTAAATGAAATAGATTCATCAACTCCTCCCAGAGCATTTTGTCTGAAAATTCTTGTTGTATCACCACAAATATTACTATTGGTTAGATATTCATTAATTCCATCATATTGATTATAAAAGGTATTATCTCCGGGGTCTCCTCCAGATAAAAACATAAAATGTTTCATCCACGGCGATGCCTTTAATTCATCATATTCTATGATTTTATTTACAGTTGCAGTTGCTTCTTCAGGGGTAGAAACAGGAAGCCTACCTATTACCATATCCGGATTTTTTTTAGTGCTGTCTAATAATGAAAACCAGACATCGCTAACAGGAAAACCATAAGTAGGAACAAAATCATTTTGATTAGAAGTGCTTAGCAATTTAAGTGGGTCCCAGCTTGCATTCCCAAAAAACAAGGCATATAATGGGGCAGGTTTTTTCCATTGTTCATGTGCATGTTTTAAAAAACTTTTAATTGCATGGACAGATTTAACCCCATGATTAAACTCTTTATAAATGTCCTTTACATCAACAATTTTAATTGTCCATCCTTGTTTTTTTCTATGTTCAGCAAGAATTTGTGCTTGCTCAGCAAAATCAGAATGTACAATATAAACTGCATCTGCTTGCAAATCATCTTGTAAAAGATTACTTGAAGATACATCTTCAATTCGTGCTTCGGCAAAAGCTTCTGCATCTACTATATAACCGGAAAAATTGTTTTGTGAATTTATATATGCTCGATATGCTTGGCCAGATTCTGAAGGCAAGAATTCTTGCATTGAAGTATAACCAAAAGCAATATGTCTTTGTAGATTTCCACCATTAATTAATAATGAAAAAGGCCCTGATTGAGGTGTTTGAGTTGTTCCTAATAAATCTCTTTTTTCATTTTGACTTAATGATTGTAAAAGATTGCCAGATGAAAGTAACAGTGCATAAGTATATTGAGAATAACTATTTAGGACGTTTTTTATATCTTGATATGTTTGAATTTGAACAAAATGAGTGGTTCCATCTTTCATTAATACCCATAATATACAACCTGAATATACTTTCGAGAAATAAAGTGAATCCCTAAACATTAATGATGTAAATCCATTTGGAATCATACCAGCTGTAATAATATCACCCTTTTTTTGCGTGGATTCTACCGTAAATGATTTATGAAGAGTATCAATAACTGTATATGTTGAAGTTCTTAACCCATCAATTTGCATTGAAATAGGCTCATCTTTTTTATTAGAATAGGTCAGTTCACCTTGCTCACATAAAAGCTTTGTATCATGTGATATTTCATAATAATTAAGATAGAGTTCTGTAAATACATTATCAGAAAGAGGAATTGATCGTATCTGAAGAACATTTGCCCCAGGAATAACTAAAGAAGAAGGAACAGAAATAGACATAAACTTATCCGTCATCCCCGAAAAAGAATCTGTAGCTATACGATTACCATTCCAAACAATCTCTACATTATGGTCAAATAGTAAAGTATCAATATCAGAAGCACCATGCAGAGCAATAGAGAGAGATAAAGGAGTTGAAGTTGCTGTTAATTGAAGAGTATCAGTAAAAACTGAGTATGGACTTAATGTGCTTAGTCTTTGCCAAAAGAAATTTTTGCCAAATTTAAAATCACAAGAAAGTATAGAAAATTCAAATGCTGATGTTTTATCGCCAGCATATATACTATGATCCTCTTCTATATGTTTAGAGACAATACCAATAGAATCTATGGTATTGAAAGGAATGGATTGAATAGCAGATAATCGAGCAGATTTATCAGTTACGGGGCCATTTTCTAATGTTAAAAAGAAAGAAGACTCATCTGTAACACGATTAAACCAAGTAGTATCTCCAGCAGCACGTTTAGATGCAAAAATGAAAGAATCATCATTGCTTAATACATTGTCATTGTCCTTATCAATTCCAAAAGGATATGTATTCCCTTTATATATAAGCCTGAATCTTGATAATTCTTTACCTAACCATTCTGGCTTATTGTTAATTATATCATTGCCAGAAATCTTAGCTATTCCATCTTTTTTTGTAATTACTCGAAGATATTTTTGATTTGTAGAATACCAATAATCATTCAGTCTTTTTTCTGTTTTTCTATTATTTTGTACAATACATGATGGAATTTGTTGAGGATTAATAATTCTAGATAAAAAACCACTTTCTTTATCATTGATACGATAATGAGGGATGTTTTGTACTAGATGAGAAAATTCAATATATACGATGATAGTATCGGCAATGGATAATGTACCAGACAGATAATCATAAGTAAATGGTTGTATTGATAATTCAGCAACGTTAATATCTCTTAAAGTACCTTGTCTTTCTACATGAACAAATTCTTTAATATCTTTTTTACATTCTTGAGACTGGGAGAAAAGATTCAGGACACCTAAAGGTTTTTGCAACTGAATTGATTTCCATCCATTCATTGTATATCTAATATTTATTGACCCAGTACTAGGAACAGCTAATAGTGGAAATAAAGATTGAATTGCAGGTGAAGTATTATCTATAGAAAATCTAGCATCAGCTCTATCTGAAATATGCACGCAATTCACTACTGAATTGGAAGGCATATTTTGTTGTTTGGTTTGTAAATGAGTAATTGTAAGGATAATCCCTTTAGGGGTATATTCAATGGTCTGTTCGCCAAATACATAATTAGTGAACACTGTAAAAAATACAAGTGCACCAATGAACAATCTATAGAACATATATAAACTCATGATTAAGAAAATTTATGTTGTTTCAAGGCGTAAAACTATAAATATTATTGCCTTTTAAACCCAAAGAAATGAAGAGTTGTCTTTGGATTTCAACAATACATAGTAATTTACATTTGTAAATAAAAACAATAGTCATCAAAAAGGTAAATATGAAAAACATATTGAACTATATAATGCTTTTATGTACCATGTATTCGGTATATGCATCACAACCAGATTGGTCTAAAAATATTGCTTCGACTATATATTCAAAATGTACTTCTTGTCATCATGATGGAGGCATAGCTCCTTTTTCATTGATGACATATCAACAAGCTATCTCAAAAAAAAATGCAATTCTACATAATGTAGAAGACAATCACATGCCTCCTTATCCTGCAAATACCTCTTTTAGAGAATATGCACATCAAAAAAATCTTAGCCCACAAGAAAAACAATCAATTATAGATTGGATTAATAATGATGTGCCAGAGGGTGATATCTCAATAGCACCAAAACCACCAGAGTACACAGGAAATTCCATTATAAAAAATCCTGATTTTATTACTTCGATGTCTGTTTACACATCTCAAGCAAAATCTGGAGGAGCAGATGAATATAAATGCTTTGTTCTGAATGGAATCAATGAAAATGAACAATTTATTAGTGGAATCGAAGTGATACCCGGTAATCCAGAAATTGTCCATCATGTTTTGGTATATCAAGATACTTCTTCGGTTGGTGATTCTTTAGATGCATTAACGCCCGAACCAGGATATGATGGATTAGGCGGTGTTGGATCTAATACCGCTACATTATTAGGTGTATATGCGCCTGGAACTGAGCCATATTTTTTTCCTAAAGGCTTTGGACTACGTTTGCAAAAAAATGCTAAAATTTTATTACAAGTTCATTATCCAGCGGGTTCAGTAGACAAACAAGATCAAACAACTATAAGATTTTTATTTAATAAAGATATTAATGTAAGAGAAGTAAAAATTAGTTCGCTATTAGATCATCAAAATATAATTGATGGACCATTGATTATTCCTGCCAATCAAAAAAAGACATTTCATCAACGATTTGTATCGCCAATTAATGCTTCCATATTTGCAGTACTGCCTCACATGCATCTTATAGGAAAAAGTACAAAAATTATCGGCATTACGCCAAGTAAAGACACAATTAAGATAATTGATATACCAGAATGGGATTTCCATTGGCAAATGGCATATACATTTAAAACATTACAAAAGATACCTAAAGGAACTGTCTTTTACTCGGAAGTGCAATATGATAATACAGTCGATAATCCTCATAATCCGAGTAATCCTCCTAAATTGGTAACACTTGGCGAGGGTACTACAGATGAAATGATGCTCACATTTTTTTATTATACGCCTTATAAAGCTGGTGATGAACTCATTAGCTTAGAAAATACTGGAATATCTACTGGAATTGCAGAAACTCAATTATTACAAGACTATGTTCTTATCAATAATCATATTATACAATCAGAAAATACGGAACCTATATAAGAAATATCAATATATGATCTTCAAGGAAAACAAGTATATACTGCTATTGTAGAAAATCAATCATCAATTGAATTACCTTATTTACAAGCATCATATTCTTTAATAAGAATTAAAGATAAAAAAGGAAAGACTAAAACTCTACCATATATACATTGAAACAATACTAAAAAAAAGGAAGCCTGTCAATATAAAGACAGGCTTTTTTTAATGTTAGTGAGAAATAAAAACTTAAATTGAAGTTCAGATTAAGTAATGAAAAGCCTTAAATCCTGGACTACACTATGAATATATCAGACAAACACGATGCAGAACATCAATCTGCGCCCTTGAAACGCGTTACAACACGTCGTTTACAGGATATGAAAAAAAAACAAAAGAAAATATCATGTCTTACAGCCTATGATGCATTAATAGCACGAATAATCGATGAAGCAGGAATTGACTTAATTCTTGTAGGAGATTCTTTAGGAAATGTAGTTCAAGGACATGAAACAACAATACCGGTAACTTTAGAAGATATCATTTATCATACAAAAGCAGTTGTCAGAGGAGTACAAAGAGCATTAGTAGTTGCAGATATGCCCTTTATGAGCTATCAAATTAGCCCAGAAGAAGCATTTAGAAATGCTGGACGTTTAATGAAGGAAGCTGGAGCAAGCGCGGTAAAAATCGAAGGGGGGCATAGAGTAGCTGAAGCAGTAAGAAAAATGACAGAAGCAGGTATACCAGTTATGGCACATTTAGGATTAACACCACAAAGTATTAATCAATTTGGTAGCTATCGTCCTAGAGGTGAATCCGAACAAGAAGCCGAAGAAATAATGAAAGACGCCCTTGAACTTGAACAAGCAGGTGCATTTGCAATAGTTTTAGAAAAAATCCCAATGCAATTAGCACAAAAAATTACATCCTCTTTAATGATTCCAACAATTGGAATTGGCGCTGGACCCTATTGTGATGGACAAATTTTGGTGTATTCCGATATGGTAGGACTCACAATTGATTTTAGCCCAAGATTTGTAAGACGATATGATAATCTTCAAGAAAGAATATCTCATTCGGTAGATTCTTATATTCAAGACATTAGAAATTGTAACTTTCCATCTGTAGATGAAAGTTATTAAAAAAGAATAACTGTAATTATATAATGTTTTAACTCATTAATAATTTTCAATCAAGAATTAATCAAATCTATTCTTGGTATTCTTTATCTAAATACTTAATTTGGAAACTTATTCAGTATGCTAATGAATCGTTCCTTTACTTTCATTCATGGATACGAGATGTTGCCAGAAAATGAAAAATCAGGATCTGTTCAAAAAGAATTAGCCCCTTTCATGGGCATGGGAATGCAATTAGCGGCTTCTGTAATTCTTTGTGGCTTTGCTGGTTGGTGGCTAGATGGCAAATATGGCACCGAGCCTTGGTTTATGGTTAGCGGAGGTTTTTTTGGAGCAGTTGCCGGATTAACCCACTTTATTAGAACTGCCCTTTCAATGGGCAAACAAAAAGATGTGAAATAAAGTATAAAAAGAGTGGATAATAATCCTTCGGACTTTTACTCGGCGGTTCTTGCCCAAATTATTTGTTTCCTTAATGCAGCATTGGGTTATATAATATCTGTTTATGCATTTGGGAAAAAATTTGAAAAGTTTATTTCGATTGTTTTGGGCAGCATGTTTTTGCGCATCATGGCAGTTGGAATTTTTTCTTGGTGGGCATTAACACAATATGGAGTTTCTGCTTTAAGTTATTCGATTTCTTTGGCTTTTGGTGTATTTATTTATCTCTTTATTGAAATTTTTTACTTTCACTTTTTATCTGAAAAAATAAAAGTGAGAGATTCAAAAAAATAAAATATTGAATTTCAGTAATCAATGTAGCTTGATTGTTAAGCTTAACAATTTCCATATATTATGAATCACGATTCAACAGCAGTTCATACTGCGACTGAACCTCACTCGCAACATAATGAGTCTCACAATGCCCAGGCAGCTGAAGGTTTTACCTTTAAGGCCCTCTTTGACGAAGAGTTAGGCGATCATAGCGGATTTCATCTCTTTTCTATCCACATTGCAGATTTGCCATATATACTGTATGATGCAGAAACTGGATTAAAAATATATCCAAATCAGGCATCACTTACTTCTGATGGTGTATATGAATTGCATCATGGCCATGCATTAAAAAAAGATGGATCTCACCCAACATTAGATGCTTCTCCTACAAATTTTGTTGCATTTCAATGGATATCTTTGATCGTAGTATTGGGATTATTCATGATAGGCAATAGGCGTTATAAGAATGGCAATACAGCACCAAAGGGCATTCAAAATGCTTTAGAAATGCTTACTATGATGGTAAGAGACACGGTGGTGCGTCCAAATATTCCAAATGAACGATTAGTAAAAGCATTTTTACCTTATTTTCTCACAATATTCTTTTTCATCTATGCAATGAATCTTGTGGGATTATTACCAGGTGCCCATACTGCTACGTCTGCAATTGGTACAACTGCTGCATTAGCAATTACGGCTTTTGTGGTAGTTAATTTATTGATTCCAATTAAAGCTATGGGTCCGGTAGAAGCATTTAAATCATTTGCACATCACTTATTGGGTGGTGCACCATGGTGGCTAGCTCCTATTATGGTACCAATTGAAATTATTGGCTTATTTACAAAGCCATTTGCATTAAGTATACGTTTGTTTGCGAATATGACAAGTGGACATATAGTGTTATTAACATTGATGGGACTGATATTCTTTTTCCATTCATTTGTTGTAGCACCTATTTCAGTTTTGTTTTCGATATTTATTTATAGCCTTGAATTATTGGTAACATTCTTACAAGCATATATTTTCACAATGCTAACAGCAGTATTTACTGGATTAGTATTAGGAGATCATGTGCACGAAGAAGTTCACCACTAAACTTATTTAGTTTTAAAGAAAACCATTTCGGTTTCATTACCTCATAATTTTTCGGAGAATAGAACAATGATGGAATCAAAAGCACTTGCTTGGCTTGCAGCCGGTTTAGGAGTAGGTATCACAGTTTTTGGTGTAGGTACTGGTATTGGGCCACTTGTAGCAGCAGCATTAGAAGCTGGTGCACGCCAACCAGAAACAGCTAAAGATGCACGTACAACAATGATTATTGGTGCAGCTCTTATCGAAGGTGTTGCGCTATTGGCTTGTCTTATCTGTATCATTCTTGCAAACAAATAATATTACTTAGTAATAGGCTTGTAAGATTTAATAATATTATGCCATAAAGCAGTCCCTTTGAACTGTTGGGATTGCTTTGTGGTATGTTCAGTATAGGTTCGGGCTAAACCGAGTCTATTCATAAAATTCAGAATGAAAGTGAATCATGGATAATTTGCTGAATGTAAGCCCAGGTCTGATTATTTGGACCTTTATAAATTTTGGACTTTTCTTTATTCTTATTGGAAAGTTTGGTTTTAAACCAATGCTAGCTGCTTTAGATGCCCGTGAGAAGAAAATTAGTGAATCAATACATCAAGCAGAACAAGCTAGCATAGAAGCACAAAAAACATTGAAAGATAGCCGTGAAAAGATTGCTAATGCGCAATCAGAAGTAATGTCTATGCTTAAAGAAGGTAAATCACAGGCAGAAATGATTGTAAAATCAGCTGCAGAAGAAGCTGAACGTGTAAAGCAAGTGAAACTTGAAGAAGCAAAAAGAGAAATTTCGAGAGAAAAAGAGTTAGCTCTTCAATCTTTACGTAATGAAGTTGCATCTTTGGTTATCCAAGCTACTGATAAAGTGATAGGCAAAGTAGTATCTGCAGAGCAGCATAAAGGCTTAGTAGAATCTGCTATATCAGAACTTTCTAATAATTAATTGGTTTTAGCAACTGCTACGATATTATGGCTACTTCAACCCGAATTGCACAACGTTATGCTACAGCAATAATGAGCATAGCAAATGATAATAATACTACAGAAAATATTCGCAAGGACTTCACTTTAATTGTTGATAGCTTGAATGCCTCCGATGAATTGAGAGCACTATTCAATAGTCCGGTAGTTAAATATCTTCATAAGATTTCTATATGTAAAGAAGTGTTTGAGGGTAAGGTTTCAACATTAATGATTCAATTCCTTGAAATGCTTGCAGAAAAAAGAAGAGAATCTGTATTTCCAGAAATTTCTGCGGCATTTACAGAATTGTATAATCAACAGAATAATCTAGTACCTGTACAAGTAGTTTCTGCCATAGAATTATCAGCAGAATTATCGGCAAGCTTAATTGCAGCTATTGCAGAAAAAACAGGTAAAACAGTTTTACCTGAGTTTAGCGTAGATCCTGCAATTAAAGGTGGTTTAATTATAACTATTGCAGATACGATGATAGATTCCTCTGTAAGACATCAACTCAACAAATTAATGAAAGATTTGTCTGGAAAAATTATTATTTAAAAAATCACGATCCATATGAAAATATTTTCGAAATATGTAAATATTCTGGAATCAGGTGTTCTTTCATTTTTGATGATAGTATCGTTTAGTTGTTTTTCCACTTCTGAAATTTACTCTCAAATTAATTCAAAAAATAATGATTCATCCATAGCAGAAAATCAAAAAATTGAACAGCTAAAAAATAAACCAAGAAAAGGTTTGTTCTACATATCATTAGGATCTGGAAACCCACAAGGTGATTTCCAATCTAATATTGGTAGCGGAGGATTTGGTGTTATAATTGGAGGTGGTTATTCTTTTGAAAAAATATTTGGACCTACGATAGATGATATTAATTCATCAATAGTTACAGGTGTTGATATTGGGTTTATTTCATTAACTAGTAATAAAAGACCAGCATTATATTCTTACAAATATGATAACTATCAGTATAGAAATTCAACCGCACCAATAAACTTATTTGCAAGATATCAGATTGATATTTTGCATTGGATTTTTCCATATGCTGAATTATCAGCTGGTATTAACATTTATAGTGCAACTTCAGATGGGGAATACAGTGAGTTAGTTACAAAAACTGATGGTCAAAAAGTCTGGGAAACTCGAACAGATGAAATATATTCCGATAGAACTGTATTTACCAATTATGGAGTTTCAACAGGAATTATGATAAAAATGGTAGAAAATATCACTTTACCAAATTCTGCAAGCAGTATCTTACTTGATTTAAAAGCAAGATATCTCTATGGAAATCCAACTGATTACAAAAAAGTGAAAGATGTAGATAAATATGGTACAACCATATATGAGCAATTTACCAATGCAGGTACAGATATGCTGTTTGTGCATATGGGTATAGCATTCAGATTTTAATATAATATTAGTATAACTCTATATTTAACAGGTAATTAGACCATGGCTGAAGTTCGACCCGAAGAAATTTCTGCTATTTTACGCCGACAACTTTCAGGCTTTGAAAACGAAGCTGATATTTATGAAGTCGGAACAGTATTGCAGGTAGGAGACGGTGTTGCCCGCGTTTACGGCATATCCAAAGTTATGGCATCAGAACTCGTAGAGTTCCCCAATGGTGTTATGGGAATGGTGCTTAATCTAGAAGAAGATAATGTTGGTGTTATTCTCTTTGGGGATGACC
>JALRHN010000220.1 GCA_023259575.1 Candidatus Kapaibacterium sp.
GGTGAATATTGATGAATTATTCCTCTAAGCTTTCTGCAATATTTAGATAACTTTGATAACGATCTTCATCAATATACCCTTGTTGAACAGCATTTTTTATAGCACAATCGGGTTCATGTCTATGAGTACATGAAGTAAATTTACATTGATGGAAAAATGGATCAAAATCATGAAAATAAAAAGCAGCATCATCTGGATGAATATCCCATAAGCCTAATTCTCTTAAACCTGGAGTATCTGCTAAGCCACCACCCTCTAAAAGAGGAAAAATCCTAACAGATGAAGTAATATGTCTGCCTTTAAATGTCCTGGTACTTACAGAACCAGTTTTTTGAAGTTTTTCTCCAGTAATTGCATTGATCAATGAAGATTTTCCTACCCCAGAAGGACCAGATAAAACTGTAATATGTCCTTTTAAAGCTTTTTTGAGAGGGCCTAAACCAATTCTTCTTTTAACACTAGTAAAAATTATATTAATATCTAAACTTGTGGAATACACATTCAAATCTTCTTTAATAAATGCTTTATCCATTAGCTCAATTTTATTAATACAAAGTAAAGGTTTAAGACCACCTTGCTCTGCAGCAATTAAATATCTATCAATTAATCTTTTATTATAAAAAGGGTCTGCTGCACTCATAACAATCAATAATTGATCTGCATTACTTATAATCACCTGCTCGGTAGATTGCTTCCCAATTCCTCTTCGTGATAATCTGGTAGTTCTTTCTCCAACTTGGACGATTAGTCCCTTTAGACTATCTTTTTCGTGCTCAATCCTTTGAAATCCAACTATATCTCCAACTGCTAATAATGAACTATCTGAATACATAGAAGATAATGTACCTGCAGACATACACTCAATAATCTCATCTGAATCGAAAGGTTGAACATACCAATTCCTACCTCCCATGGCAAGCACTCTTCCAAATTCCTTAGCCTTGCCACTATCATATGTTTTTTTTAATAAAGTTCTTGTTGCAGATTTTCTAGAAACAGATTCTACTTGACTAGATGAAACACCTAATTCCTCAAGCCAATTGTCTTCTTCAGTGTATAGTTTTCTCTGCTTTACTCGAGTTTTCTTTCCAAATTCGACATTCTTTTTTTTCATGAATTTTATATTAGTGTCAGATTGTTTCCACAAATCTGTCAAAATTATTACACATATAGCTTGTAAGATTATATAAATTTTGTATTTTTATCTCAGTTTTTCAAAACAAATGAATGTTTCCCTTGGAATACCGTTGGATTATCCGAGATAATACTGATGATGGTTACGCTAAAACACTTGCACAAACACTAAATGTACCAATAAGCTTGGCTAAAGTTCTTGCATCTAGAGGTATTATAGACCAAACAGATGCGAATCGCTTTTTGTCTCCTAATCTGGAAGAAATGCATGATCCCTTCTTAATGAGTGGAATGGACATTGCATCAGACAGAGTATGCAAAGCTATAAAGAACGATGAACTTATTTGGATTCATGGTGATTATGATGTAGACGGAACCACCAGTACAGCAATGACTCTCCTTTTTTTAAAAGAGATGGGAGCTCGTGTGCAATATTTTGTACCTGACCGCCAGGGTGAGGGCTATGGGTTATCTGCACAAAGCATAAACAAGGCCAAAGATTCTAATGCTACATTAATTATTGCAGTTGATTGTGGAATTACCTCTGTAGAACCTGTTCAATATGCAAAAGATAATGGTATAGACACAATTATATGTGATCACCATGAACCAGCTGAAATTCTTCCTGAAGCGATTGCTATTTTAGATCCTCTTCAATCCCATTGTACATATCCATTTAAGTCTTTATCGGCTTGTGGAGTTGCATTTAAATTAATTCAAGCAATTTCGATAAAGCTTCATAAACCAGATTTAGCATATACATATTTAGATTTTGTTGCAATTTCTTCAGCAGCTGATATTGTAGCTTTAACTGGCGAAAATAGAATTCTTGTTCATTATGGCTTAGAAGTGTTTAATTCAAATCCTAGGCCAGGCTTTTTGGGGCTTTTAGATTGTGCGGATATGCGTCCTGGTGCACTTAATACTACAAATATAATTTTTGGTATAGCTCCCAGAATTAATGCGGCTGGAAGATTAGGTGATGCAAGAAGAGCGGTTGAAATGATGATAGCATCTGATGAATATACTGCATTTTCAATTGCTCAAGAATTAGAAAGAGATAATCGTAAAAGAAGAATTCTAGATGAATTTACATTTGAAGAAGCAATTAGGGAAGCTGATAAACTATTAAAGGAAAAAGATCGCAGATCATTAGTGGTTCATAAGCCTAATTGGCATGCAGGTGTCATTGGCATAGTAGCATCTCGATTAGTTGAAAAATTTAATTTGCCAACAGTTCTCCTTACATCAATAGAAAATACAGCTAAGGGATCTGCAAGAAGCATTAGAAACTTTGATATTCATAATGCATTAAAAGAAAATGAGCATTTATTGATTGAATTTGGTGGTCATAAGCACGCAGCGGGTGTAACGCTTAAGGAAGAAAATATACCAGCATTAAGAGATGCAATAGATGAAATTGCTCATAGAGAAGTTTCTACTGAAATGCTTATTCCAGAAATAGTAGTTGATGCAGAATTGCAATTAAATGAACTATCACCAAGATTTTTTGAAGTATTAAAACGATTTGCACCATATGGGTATGCTAATTCTAAACCAATGTTTTATGCAAAGAATGTAAAATCTGCTAATGGTGTAAAAATAGTTGGAGGTAATCATTTAAAACTACGAACTGTTCAGTCCAATTTTGTAATTGATGCAATAGGCTTTAATCTAGGCCATAAATTAAAACATTGTACAAATGGTAAACCATTTTCAATATGCTTTAATTTAGAAGAAAACACGCATAATGGAAGTTCCTCACCTCAAATATCCATAAAAGATATTCGCCCTGAAATATCATAATGATATTACTTTTTTAATCTAAATAATGAACGAATAATATCTTTAAAGCTAATTTCATTATTCATCATAAAAGTAAGTAATAATCCAATTGAACCTGTAACATAAATACAAAACCACCCACCCAATTCTGCGCTTATTAAATTTCTATCTGCTAATTTTTCTCCGC
>JALRHN010000221.1 GCA_023259575.1 Candidatus Kapaibacterium sp.
CTGATATTAGAAATAGTAAGTAATTGATACTCATATCCAAGATTTGAGGATTCTTTTGCTGCTTTTTGCAGTTCTTTCCAAGCGGAATTAAAGTCCTGCTGTGATAAATGCAAGGAAGCTTTTGCATTATGATAAAGACAAGTGATCAGTGGATCTGGATCTTTTAATAATAGTTTCTTAACTTCTTTTATAAAGAACTCTGCACTTTCTGTATCACCAATAGTAATTGATAATCTAGCGATAAGGATAGAAATAATTGATTCATCGTAGATAGATATTGAACCAGCATAAGTAGAAAGAAAATCAGTTCCAATTTTTATAGCTTCTTGATATAATTGATTATCTGAAGCAGCAAGCATTTCTCTTTGAATCGCAGCTGTATCGGCTTCAAGAACTGTGTGTAATGTATCTTCTACGACATTGTTTTGGGATACATCATACTTTTCATAAGACTCAGTTGATGAAACTACAGAATGATCAGCATTACTTTCTATAGAATCCTTTTTTTCTTGTTGAACAATTTCTTTTACATCATATTCAGGAAAATTGTTCTTTAATTCTGCACCTGCTCTTGCCCTAGAAATTGCCATTTCTGGTGATAGTGGAGCATTGAGTGTTTGGGTAATAGAATCAAACTGCTGTAAAGCATAAGAACTCATTGAAGGCATAGCATATTGCTGAGTATTTTTGGCAACTTCCATAACAAATTGTTGAGCTTGTTGAAGTTCTCCAGCACCTGTTGCATGAGCAGCTAAATATGGAGTAACTCTTGCCCTTTCGGTTTCGTCCATATCTTTAATTTGTTCATTTAATACAGCTAGTATTTGAGTATGAATAGCCGTTTTTTCCTCATATTCTAATGATCTTTCAAAATAATCTCTGTACAACGTTTGAGTAAATTCAAAAAGCGTTGTTTTTACACCATATCGTTCATGAGGTCCAAGACTTCTGATTACCCCTGTCTTTGCCTGTACACGTTTTATTTTGCGAATTGAAGAAACGACATCTATATTCAACAATTTTGATATAATAAATGCAGATGACTCAGCTCCTTCAGCCGCACATAAAGAAAGCAAAGTAATTTCTTCTTCATTTAAGCTTTCTATAAGCTTAGAAAATGCAGCATGAACACTAGAAGGCAGTAATTCTCCGCGCTTGAACTCATTGCTGATCGATCCATCAGGTAAAAATGGCGATACTTTTTGAAAATATTTTAGATATTCAGATAATACACTAGGAATGCCATTTGTCTTGTCGAATAATGTTTGTTCAAACTCTTCATTGCTAATATAATTAGGCAACATTTTGGCACACATTGCATGCAATTGTGTTTTATTAAAAGCAGCTATATCAATATGAATATATGATGCAGTTTCTTGTTTGAATTCCCTTAAAACAGACAGAATTGGAGATAGCATTTCTTCAGCGATACTTTTTCTATAAGCAACAACAATAAGGATAGGTAGTTTTGAAATATTTTGAGCTAATTGCTCTAAAAGAAGGGCAGACTCTGCATCACACCAATGCATATCATCTAAAATCAGAATTAATGGAGATTTATTACACCATTGCTCTAATCTTTTGTAAAAAGTAACATGAATCTGTTCTTTTCCGTCCACAACTTCTTTCTTATCCTTCCCTTTATCTTTCTCAGACTTGTATTCTTGAACATCTTTTGATATTTCCTTGGCTGCATCGATTACATCTCCAACATACGGAACAGAAGTCAATAATGTCATTCCTATATTTAAAGCCAATTTTTTTTGCGGTGTTAATACTTTTTCTGAATTCTTTAGTTCTTCTAATAACCTAATGAATGGTCCTAAAGGTTGAAGTGCTCCAACCATAAAATTCCCAACTGGAGCTTGGCATGCAGACATAGATATGAGGGCTTTGTCATTTAATTGAGTATCTTTTTCGAAATACCTCATTAATGTAGTTTTTCCAAAGCCTGTTTCACCAGAAATAAATATAACCGTTCCTTTTTTCTTCTTTAATCGCTCTCTAGAAGAATTCAAGATTTCTATTGATTTTTCACGACCTATCAATATTTCCGAGGTATCCATGTAAACTCAACATAAGTAGTAAAGAGATTCTACTATTAACATATATGCAAAACACAAGCCAAAATTCAATATGGGAATTTTATCGTATTTAAGTAAAAACAACACTTCCCTTGCCTGGGAGATTCTTAATTGTTATTGATTTAGGAACTTCTTGCTTTAGTTCTTCAACATGAGAAATAATTCCTATAGTTCTTCCATCATTGCACAACTCTCTCAGATTCTGCAACATATCTTCTAAAGCTTTTTTATCCAAGCTTCCAAATCCTTCATCTAAAAAAAAGAAATTATCTGAATTATTGCCTAGAACACTCTCTGAAAGCGCAATTGCTAAACATAAAGCAACCTGAAAACTTTGTCCACCAGACAAAGTATGAATACTTCTCTTTCTACCTGAATGCATTAAATCTATGATTTCAAATTCTGACATATCATTGACAGATAATTGCAAAGAACCTGAATTTAACTGTTGAAATCTCTTATTTGCTTGAATACATAAAGCTTTCATTTGCCACATTGCAACATATCTAACTAAAGCTTCGCCTTTTAAAAGTTGCTGTAATTCTTTGATGAGCTCAGATGTATTTTTTAAGGTCTTCAGTTTTTTTTCTAAAGATTTTCTTTTAACAAAATGTTCTTTTAACGATTCTAAATGGGATACATGTATACCACTTTTTACTTGATATGCAGACAATAATTCCTTCTTTTCTTCTAATGTATCACACAATGTGCGATGAATGATTTCATCATATGGATATGTTTCATATTCTTTTTTCGTGACAATATATGCTTGCAAGCATGTATTTAGATTAACGTAATATACTTTCACTTGAGATTTTTCTTCAGAAAGATCAATATCATATTGCAATGCTATTTTTATATCTGTTACACTGTTATAGACAGATTGAGATTGAAGTTTTTCGTCTAATTCATTAGATACATTCAATGAATTGGCAATCAAAGACTGTACAT
>JALRHN010000222.1 GCA_023259575.1 Candidatus Kapaibacterium sp.
ATGGTACTACTACTGCTATTGTTCTAGCTAATGCTATCACTCAACATGGTCAAGATTTTGTTACCAATAATAAGAAATATAATCCTCAAAGAATTGTAAATGAGCTTGAAGATGTTTACGATGAGGTAATAGTGCCTTATTTAAGGCAAAGATCTGTTCCCGTAAGCGAAGAGAATAATCTTAGAAGTGTCGCCACTATATCTGCTAATGGAGATAAGAGAATCGCAAATGTTGTGGTTGATGCTGTTCTAGCTGCTGGTGATGATGGTCACATTATTATTGAAGAAGCTCAAGGCGATGAGATGAGAGTTGAAACGCTAGAAGGTTATGTTATTACTTCTGGATTAAAGGAGATAGGACAACTTGGGCCAATGTTTATTAATGATAGAGCAAATCAACAATGCAAAATGGATAACGGATACGTCTTCCTATATAACGGAACGATCAACGACCTTAAATCTTTGGCTTTTGTTCAGGAAGCTATTGAAGGAACAGAACTATACGGATCTCCATTGATGATTATCGCTCATGATTTTGCTGATACGGTAATTGATACTCTTGCTAATCGTGCTAGAATTGATAAGCATATTGTTTGTAAATCTAATATGTTCTATTATGTTGCTAGTCCATGTACTCCAGAATATACGATTAAACAAAGATTAATCCAATATCTCGGTGACAATGCCAAGCCTACAGTAATATATTTTTCTTCTGATGCTAAAGCGGATGAATTTATTAATAGTCCTGAAATGGTTGGAGCATCTTTAGTACATATTAAAACATTACCTGCTATTCAATCTGTTAGGTCAAAATCAACTAGAACAGCAATGGTAGATGCTGAGTATTATTCTTATAGCAGATATGGTTGTAATAACAGCGACCATTGGAAAGTTGCGAAAGAAGTAGACTTGGATGAACAGCGAATATATGTTGTTATTTCCAGATTCTCCCCAGAACGCAATGGATTAAAATTTGATATCTCTAATAGTACTCTTGCTGATTTAGATAAATATGGCATTACTGATATCATAGGTGTTAAACAAAAACATATCAAATCTGTTGGTGATTCTTGGCTTACTCTTCCAGAAGCGTTAAGGAAAAAAGCAGATGAACTTTATTATAACAATGAACAAGGTATTAATAAAATCCTTGAATCAGAATGTGTAGATGAAGTTTTTAAAGTAATGCATAGATATAAAAATTCTAAGTCTGATATCAACAATCCTGAACTTAAATATATTATGGATTTACTTGATACTGTAGACAATGATTATAAGAGTGCAAATGCTTATAGAGATATTAGGATGATATCTGCTTATATTAATTACATTGTTCCTCATCAGCCATATATTGTTAAAGAAAAACAAGAGGTGCTAATGAAGGACGAAAAGATTAATATCATTTCCAGATATTTGAAAAGTCCTATCGACGTATACAATCAACTACTGCAAATGTAACACAAATATTGCTAGGAGGGCTTGCATCCCTCCTAGCATATGATATACTTACCGTGAAAGGAAATTAGTATGGAACCTTCATTTACCTGTAATCCTGACCCAACATCCGGATTCCTTACAGTGTTTCTTGACAACGAACAATACACCATTACAGCGGAGAATGTTAATTTCTCCAATGCTATCAAGTTTCTCTCCGAAAAGAATTGGGATGAACTGAAATTTGTTCTTGACCCTACTCTTAAGTTCAACTCCCTCTATGCACAATATGAGAATATTATTGTTAAAGATGGGAACGTAACAATCGACGGTGAATTGGTCAACGGTATTATTGCATCTCGTATTATTAATCTCATGGCTAGTAATATCGACTGCACTCCGATATTCAAGTTTATGACAAGACTACAATTAAATCCAAGCAAAAGAGCAGTGGATGAATTGTATACATTCCTTGAACATAAGAATTTACCTATCACGTCCAATGGTACAATTCAAGCCTACAAAGCAGTGAGAGAAAATTACACTGATTGTCATACTGGAACATTTGATAATACAGTTGGTAATACTCTTCAAATGCCTCGTAACAAGGTAGATGATAATAAGGACGTAGGATGCTCGTATGGCTTTCACGCAGGTACATTTGAGTATGCTAGAGATTTCATGCCTTCCAACGGTCATCTCCTTATTGTAGAAATTGACCCTGCTGATGTTGTAAGCATTCCTACAGATTGTCAATTCCAGAAGTTGCGTACCTGTAAATATAAAGTAATCCAAGAGTATCACATGACCTTGGATGAAAATAAAATACAAGATTCATATTTGGAAACAGACAATGATACTTATGTTAATCAGAAATGGGAAAATAAACCATTAATGATGGATGTAATATCTGTATCCGATGTTGTAAATCTGCTCGACAAATGGGGCGAAGATGAAGCGGTACAAGATATTAAAAAAATATCTCAGACCGAAGATGTAATGCCTCTGGATGTATTAAAAGATACTATCCCAGAAAACCTCTTTGACGAACTGATGGAGGAATTCGAGGAACAAGATTCTGAGGATTTCGAGGATGAGGATGAGGATTCTGAAGATTTCGAGGATGAGGATGAGGATTCTGAAGATTTCGAGGGAGATACTGTAGACCTTTCATCTCATCTCGATATTCAGGCTACATTAAAAAACCTCGATGAAGCACAATACATCAAACTCAAAAATGCACTAGAAAAAGAATATAAGAATTTCGAGTCGGTGCAGTTGGGTGAAGTATTAAAATATATTGAATCTATCTACGACGACTCAGATTATATGTTCGATATCCTTCTGCAATATAAAGTAGAAGCATAAAGAATTTCGAGGGAGATTGCTTGCATTCTCCCTCTTTTCATGTTACACTAAACTATGATTCACTTCCTCAAGAACTTTGATACTAGCCTTGAAGAACGAAGGGATGATATCGAGTATTTAAAATCTTATGTTCTCGATACAACCAAACTGTATCATGTAGCA
>JALRHN010000223.1:0-2715 GCA_023259575.1 Candidatus Kapaibacterium sp.
CATTATAATTTGGCACACTGACAGGATTCATATTAAAATTATCCATGCCAACACCATAAACTCTAGCTACCTGAGTTGCATTATAACATCTATCAAATATATTATTGCCAGCTTGGAAAGAGACGTCAAATGTTGAATTGTAGCCGTAATATCTTACACCCGACAGCCAAATAAATGATGGGGTATTTTCTGTAATTCCAGCTCCCACACTAAAATATGGAGTGGGAGAAGCATTTGAAATTGTATCCCTAAAATAGGATTTGACATTACTTTCGCCCGACAAAGTATGTGTCAAGGTATGGCCCATCCATCCTTCAGCTGATTGGCTGTAAGTAATGAAAGCATTTGCCTTTTTCCAAATATTGTTATATGTTTCAAGCGAATTTACAGTTAGCGTTCCACTCGTACCAGTAGTCCCAGTGCCAGCAATATTATAAGTTGCATTAATGCTAGATACAACTGACCCAGCCATAGAATCATAGGTATAAATTAAATGAGCAGCTTCACCAAATGTGGCTTGATTCAAAGAGCCAGAGTAGAATCTAGTAGATGTATCGGGTGAAGATAAAACATATGAACCCGATAAGAAATATGAAGTGATAGTGTCTCCAGCACTATGACCCATTCCAGATTCTGTGTAATACCAAACATTATTCAATCCGCCAGATAACTTTGCATTATATAAAGTAGGCTGAGAAGTTACAGATAAAGATTGAGAAGTCAAGAATCCTGGCTTTGCAGGCGCAATCAATGCTAACAATTCACTAATATCATCAACAGCGTTTGCCACAGAAGTAGATGATGTCCATGTATCAAAAAATCCATCTGTGTAAGAGCCGTCTGTAGGGGTTCCAATAACTCCAGAGGTATCAGAAGACCATGTTGGTCTATATGTTGTAGGATCTATTTTTAAAACTTGATTTGCAGTCCCAGGTTGCAAAACTGTCCATGACGCAGATGAACTGCTATACATAATCATGGCACCATTAGTCTGTCCGGTACCAGATAGTTTATTTATTTCAAAAGTTTGTGAAGCTGAAAATGTAATTGGCTGAGAAAAATTATGAATCGCAGTCCAGCTAAATGGATAACTTTGATCAACAGTAATTGTTCCAGATGAAGTAATCGTTCCACCAGATAGACCAGTACCAGCTGTGATTGATAGGTTTCCAAAACCTAATGATTGCCAAGATCCTGCCGCATATACTTGAACCGCATTTAAGTCAGTCCTAAAAATAATTTGACCAGCTGTACCACTTGGCTGAGAACTATTAAAGTTTCCCAATCTTAACTTTGTTGCACCAAGGCTCAAGTCACCAGTAAGAGGACCGTTAGATGCATCTAATTTTAAATATCTTACATCAGCTTGAGTTTGGGTAATTGCACCACCTGTCGCTAAAGGTATCCAAGACCCATCATAAATTCTTAAAGAATTATCAGATGTGTTATAGTATATCGCGCCAGTTACACCAGACGCAGGGTTAGAAGAAGCAGCATTAATAGCTAAACCATAATTACTTCCAGAAGGAGTAAATCTTAAATTGCCTGTGACTGTATCACCAGACTTTAAAAGAAATACACCTGTATCTACACCAATCTGTAAAGTTTGTCCAGATGGTGTGATAGTAATATTGCCGCCAGCCGACGGGACAAGCGTTACATCATTTACAAGATCATTAAGAGATGTAACAACATTTTGTCCGGCGATACTTCCAGCAACTTGTCTAGATGGTACTATATAAAACGATGCCATTTATAATTCCAGTTTCTTTTTATATCAATTCAACCAATAAAAATGCTGACCAGTAATTACTACCGCCAGATTTGACACATTCTAATTGAAGTATTTCGTTTGTTTCAACAAAAGCTTCTTCAAAACTTTCAAAAGTAAATTTTTCTACATTTTGTGGGATAATGCCATTAGATAATAAAATTTTATTATTATTTGACCATAAATTAATCGAAACATTATCCAAAGGAATCTCATCAAATAAGATATCTAATCTTCGCAATCTCCATTTAGCATTAATTGCTGTGCCACGCCCAACTAAAGGAGGGACAGGCGTTTTCATTCTTATTTTTCTGCCATCAAGGGCTTCAGAGCCTGCTGCCAATGTCAAATAATAATGAGGGTTTACATCACTTGAGCTTGATAAATTTATTTTTTGACCATTTGCAAATAAATTTAAATTATTTCCATCATACCAGATGTCACCATCAAGCAGCTTTGTCGGTGTTTTTGATGACTGAATATTGATCGGAGCATCTTCAGAACTTGGTTCTCTTTTAATAAATAACTTAGCTTGCGATTCTAAAATTAATTTATTTTTAATTGTATTTTCGCCTGACCAATCATAATCCAAAGAGCTATCAAAAGATAAATCAAAATTAAAATTATTTTTATTAATTTTAATTCCACTCGTTTTCCCACTTGTTAAATTACCAACTGGATCAATCCATTTAGGCGAAGCACCATGACCCATCGAAGATAAAATTTGACCTTCATTTCCTTGTTCTAGAGCTTCAAATTTATAGTCATTTGACATCACTATCATTTGACCCTCATTCAAAGCTTCTAAATTAGCATTTGTACCACCATGTGATAAATCTACAGTTCCATTAACATTCTCAGAATTTCCAGCTATATCAGAGTCTATATATGCAAATTTCTTTCTATCTTGTTTATTTGTTATATATAGATCGGAAGAGCACACG
>JALRHN010000223.1:2725-2963 GCA_023259575.1 Candidatus Kapaibacterium sp.
ATTTCCATCAAATTCTAAAGAACCAAGAGTTGGATTACTTATTAAATCATTTGGCTGAATTGTAACTGAAGCTTGCACAGATGTTTTAGCAAAGGTTACAGGAGATTCGAAAACACCATCAAATCCTGTCTTTTCAAAATAAACATATTTTGGCATACCGCCAACAATTCTTAAGAAACAACCCTCAGCATTTTTTGTTGACAATCTTGTAAACGAGCCATTTTCAGATATATATAAT
>JALRHN010000224.1 GCA_023259575.1 Candidatus Kapaibacterium sp.
AACGTATTTCAGAATTAATGCTAAGAATACGGGACAATTTGAAAGAACACTTATAGTAGCAGAAGAAGGAAGTTATGTGAGCTATTTAGAAGGTTGTACTGCACCTATGAGAGATGAAAATCAATTACATGCTGCTGTAGTTGAAATAGTTGCTATGGAAAAAGCAGAAGTAAAATATTCTACTGTCCAAAACTGGTATCCGGGTGATAAAGATGGTAAAGGTGGCATTTATAATTTTGTTACAAAAAGGGGATTGTGTGCTGGATATAAGTCAAAAATATCTTGGACACAAGTAGAGACTGGTTCTGCTATCACTTGGAAATATCCTTCTGTGATTTTGAAAGGCGATGATTCAATCGGTGAATTTTATTCTGTAGCTGTAACAAACAATCATCAACAAGCAGACACAGGTACTAAGATGATTCATTTGGGCAAAAACACAAGAAGTAGAATTGTTTCTAAAGGAATTTCTGCAGGTCTATCTCAAAATAGTTATAGAGGATTAGTTCAAGTTCATAAAAAAGCTCAGAATGCAAGGAATTATTCTCAATGCGATTCTTTGTTAATAGGTGATACTTGTGGAGCACATACATTCCCATATCTAGAGATACATAATTCATCCTCTGTTGTAGAACATGAAGCTACTACATCCAAGATTGGAGAAGATATATTGTTTTA
This sequence comes from Candidatus Kapaibacterium sp., assembly GCA_023259575.1. Taxonomy (GTDB): domain Bacteria; phylum Bacteroidota; class Ignavibacteria; order Kapaibacteriales; family UBA961; genus UBA961. The sequence goes on from JALRHN010000224.1 coordinate 679, forward strand.
TTGTAATCAAAGAGGAATATCTACAGAAGAAGCTGTTGGCTTAATTGTGAATGGATATTGCAAAGAAGTGATGAATCAATTACCAATGGAATTTGCCGTGGAAGCACAAAGACTTCTTGCGGTAAGTTTAGAGGGTAGTGTTGGATAAAATAGATTATTAATTTTTTACTAAATAGATTATTATGTTGAAAATAAACAACTTACACGCATCAATTAATGATACTGAAATTCTAAAAGGAATTAATTTGCAGGTAAATCCAGGCGAAATACATGCTATAATGGGTCCAAATGGATCCGGAAAATCGACATTAGCATCAGTTTTGGCTGGAAAAGAAGATTATGAGATTACTCAAGGTTCTATTGAATTTTTTGGAAAAGATCTTATAGATATGAAGCCAGAACACAGAGCAGCTGAAGGCTTATTCCTTGCATTTCAATATCCAGTTGAAATACCTGGTGTATCAACAGCAAATTTTCTCAAAACTGCATTGAATGAAATTAGAAAGTATAGAGGCGAAGAAACTCTAGATGCAATGGATTTTTTATCTATGATGAAAGAAAAGGCAAAACTAGTTGATATTGATATATCTTTTATTCAAAGATCTTTAAATGAAGGATTTTCTGGCGGAGAAAAAAAGAGAAATGAAATATTCCAGATGGCTATGTTAGAGCCTAAATTATCAATATTAGATGAAACGGATTCAGGATTAGACATCGATGCCTTAAAGATAGTTTCACAGGGAGTGAATGCATTAAAAACAAAAGATAATGCTACAATTCTTATTACTCATTATCAAAGATTATTAGATTATATTGTTCCTGATTATGTACATGTATTGTATAAAGGAAAAATTGTTAAATCAGGTGATAAAAATTTAGCACTTGAACTTGAGTCTAGAGGTTATGATTGGATTAAAGAAGATTTATCATTAGCCTAAATATCCCTTTTATTTACTGAACATACTATCAAATCATGAATACATATTTATTATCTGATTTATTAACATCCTCTTTGTTTGGCGCAGAAAGTACTTCTGAGAAACCTTTAAGCATTATTAGACAAAGTGCTCAAAATTCTGCGATTAAAAAGGGAATACCAACTCCATCAAAAGAAGATTGGAAATATATAAATCTATATAAACACATTAAGACACCATTTCAACTTGCTGAATTACCATTAAACAATAGTTCGCACATTGATTATAATGATTCAACTTTAGTTTTTTTAGATGGATATTATTCATCAGAATTGTCTAAAAATATAAGTGAAAACGTAGAAATCAACTTGTTAGATGACTTATCAATACCAGGGAACTTTAATACTTTAGTCAATACAAAAGATAATCCATTTGTAGATATCAATACATCTCTTTTTAATCATGGAATTCATATACATTGTCATGCAGGTGAAGAGATATCAATTCAGATCTTACATATCATCGGAAATTCAAGTGAAAGCCAATCCTTATTATGCAATCCTAGAATGTTTATTAGTGTCCAAGAAAACGCTAAAGTCAAATTACTAGAATCATACTCTATATATGGAAAACATCATATTATCAATGAAATCATAGAGTTAGATGTTCATGCTAATAGTTCAATTGATTATACTGTGAATCAAACATCATTAGATGATAATTATCTTTTTTATGGACATTATTCTTCTATTAAATCAAAGGCTAGCTCTACAATTCATATTGTAAATGCTGGCACTTCATTTACTAGAAATGAAATTCATGCATCTTTAGTGGAACAATATGCAGAAGCAAATATTTATGGTGCTATCTTAACTAAAAAAACAGAATTTGTAGACAATCATACTGTCGTTAATCATATAGCTCCACATTGTGAAAGTAATGAATTGTTTAAGCATATCTTGAATGATGAATCTACAATTGTTTTTAATGGTAAAATATTTGTTTTTAAAGATGCTCAAAAAACGAATGCTTATCAATCCAATAAATCTTTGCTATTATCTGATAGTGCTTCCTTAAATACAAAACCTCAATTAGAAATATTTGCGGATGATGTTAAATGTAGTCATGGTGCTACTTCAGGTGCTTTAGATAGTGATCAACTTTTCTATTTAATCTCTAGAGGTATTCCAGAGAATACGGCTAAATCTTTACTTATGAAAGCTTTTATGAATGAAATTATTGATGATATACCTCAAGAAGATCTAAAAGAAAGTATTGATGATATCATTTCAGAATATTTAACACGTTTATGATTGAAGATTCTTATGTACATCTAGTAAACCAAT
>JALRHN010000225.1 GCA_023259575.1 Candidatus Kapaibacterium sp.
CAATCAAACCCCAAATCCCACAACCACCAAATGTTATCAGCATTAGCCACCAATTAGAATAGCCCATCATTTTTCTATGAATTCCAAAGTTACCTAAGAAAAGACAAACAAGAATCATTGTAGATTTTTGTTGAGCTGGTTTTTCATTACTCATAATTAACTCCATAATTTCCTACTCATTTGGCTTTTCGGATACGCCCCGTTTATATGGTTTCTGGTCTCCATCTGCATTTATAATCCCGATGCAGCTTTTTCAAGTTTAGACTGTATTTCTAAATATTTTTTTTCAATAAATGGATTTGAATTACATGCATATGAGTGTTTAGCCCAAATATTTGCTTGTTTAAGCATAAAATTATATTCTAGGAAGATTGTTTTGTCTTTGGGATTTGCTTTATATTTTTCTATAATTCCAATATACTTATCTACCCACATTTGATAATCGGCAAGATATTGATCGCAATTTTTTGAAGCCGAAGAACTATATACTATGGGAGTTGCTTCTGTTTTTGTCTCAGAAGATATACTTATTGATGATATGTCTAGCGAAGATGATGGTTTAGTATTTGTTTCTTTATTACAGCCCATAATAATACAAGAAACTAATAGTAAATTTATACAATGTACCCAAGCTCTCATGCTCCCTCAACCCAGATGAAATAAATATCAATCACTTATACATTTATTACTATTCTTATATGTCCACCTTCTCTTTTTGCTACCCATAATTACCACTTAAAAACTTCTAAAACAAGAAAGTTTTTTTCAATTATGAAAATTGAGTACTAAATAAGTATTACAAATTATTATTGAAGAATATTTAAAAGTATAGATTTTTTTTGTTCTTCGACTAATTTTTTGACAATTGGATTTTGGTCTAATTGGGCTTTTTCATGTGGTTTTAGATCTGAATATCCACTTCTGAAATAATCTAATGCAAGTGATATATTATTGTTTTCATAGAGAAATATAGCTACATGAACTTTGCCTATACTATATCGAGGATTAGCAATAGGAATTTCTAATAGTATTTGTTGGGCTAATTCATGTTCACCAATTTTTTTGAGTATTCTCGCTGCTACAAGTCTTGCTCTTGAAAAAGTATATTTTACACCTATTGCTCTATTTAACCATATTAAAGCTGATTGATACTGTTCTAATTTTTCTAAAGCTAAAGCCATTGCAAGCATAGTTGTTTCTTCATCAGGAAATACATCTAATGTTTTTTTGCAGGCTTCAATGATATCATTCCAGCGTTTTGCTACTTGCAAAGCTGTAATTTCTGCTGCATAATAGGAATATCGTTCTGGATATTTTTTTTGTAACTGGTGTAGAATAGGTATTGCTTGTATATCGGCTTGTACTTCTGGGATTGACCCATGTAGCCAAATTAAAGTAGAGCAATATAAGTCTATTTCATCTGGAATATTATCTTCAATATTAGGACCCAATGCTGCAAATCCATGCTTAGAGATTTCCCATCCTTTTTCATATTCTCCTTGCCATAAAAGAGCATGTCCTAAAGTTATCATAATAATTGGGTCATCAAGAGAATTCAGATAATCAATTAAATACTCTTTTCCTTGTTGATCTTCGATAAAAGCAATATACCACGCTTTAAGAAAATCAGAGTCTGTTTGCTCAAGCCCTTGAACTAAAGATAACTCCCCTTTTTCATCAGTAGAATGTATATCTCTAAAATGTGAAAAAGCTAAACTGATATAAAGAGCAGGAATATTTACTGGAGATAAACTAATAGCTCTTTCAAGTACTTTTCTAGCTTCTGGAAATCTAGATCGTGCTTCTAGTTCTATGCCAATTTGAGCAAGCGTATTGACATTATCCCAATTATTATTGGATTGTTCGATTAATTGTTGAATTGTCATGAAAACATTAGAAAATATAGCCAAAAACAGCATCTAGAATAAGAATGGTAGCCGCTGATATTGTGAAAGCACGAACAGTGCTGCGACCTACACCTTCTGCACCGCCATCTGTTGCAAATCCAACATGACATCCAACAAGAGCAGTTACACCACCAAATATCATAGATTTAAATAATGATTGCAGTATTTCTGAAACTTGAAAAAAACGCTGAATTGAATCAAAAAAGATATTAAAAGTAAAATCAAATTTTAGTGTCGTTAACATATAAGCACCAATCAATGCAACTAGATTAGAAAATACCGCTAGAACAGGCATCATTGTTAATGCAGCAATAACCCTTGGCATGCCTAAATATCTATTTTTATCAATTGCCATCATTTCTAAAGCATCAATCTGCTCTGAAACTTGCATTGTTCCTAGTTGTGCAGCTATTGCCCCTCCAACTCTTCCAGCAATAACCAATGCAGTCAATACAGGCGTTAATTCCGTAAATACCACAGTTGATATAGAACCACCTATAAATGGACGGGCAATTCCTATCAAGTTAAACTTTGCAAAAAGATTTGTTGCTTGTAATGCTGCAATTGCGCCAGTAAATGCTCCAATTAGGATAACTAATGGTAAAGATTCATTTCCAACTATAGACATCTCAGCCAAAACTAAACGACGATCTTTATGAATTCTTGGGACATAGCGCATAATCTGAGTTAAAAGAATTGCGATTTGTCCAAATTCTCTAAAAAAATTAATAACCGAACGGCCAATTTGAGCAAAGATTTGTAGCATACATTAACATAATGATGTAGACGAATTCAATGATGATATACGAAATTAAGCATTCTATTTCGATATCACTATCTAGAATAAAAAACCCCAACTCTTTAAGGATTTGGGGTTAAATTTAGATAGTATTGAATTAACCTTGGCCACCGATAGAACCGCCTGGTGGTGGTGGAACATAATCACAAGGAGATGTACCTTTTGTGATCCACTCATTCCATGCTCCAATTTGTGTTCCAGTTAATATTGACTGAATGTTTACTAATAACTGATT
>JALRHN010000226.1 GCA_023259575.1 Candidatus Kapaibacterium sp.
GGTCTTTCAACGATCAAAAAAAAATGGGCTCTAAGGGAACGGTTTGGGATGGAGTTAGAAATTATCAAGCTGCAAATTATTTAAAACAAATGAAGTCTAATGACCTTTGTTTTTTTTATCATTCTAATGAAGGATTAGAAATAGTAGGAATTGCAACAGTACACAAAGAAAGTTATCAAGACCCAACAACAGATGACACTAGATGGGTAGTTGTAGATCTATCCGTTGATAAAAAACTTGAAAATCCAGTTTCACTTCACATGATTAAGCAGGATAGTATTCTTCAGGATATGCTTTTAGTGAAACAATCAAGATTAAGTGTTATGCCTGTAACAAGTGATCAATTCCACAGAGTATTATTATTATCAAATACTACATATTAAGTTTCTAATAGTAATGTGTTTATTGTTTGTTTAATAATATCAAATGAGTATCCCTGAATTAAAAGATGCCTATATACAGCTTCTTTTTTCTTCTGTATAGTTTTAAAAGAGATAGATCTTAATTTTTTTTGGGCAGATTTATAGGCATAAACTTGTAAAGATTCAATTGGATAATATGATTGAATTGATTCATTTATCATTGTATCGTTAATACCCTTTAAAGCTAATTCTCTACGAATTCTTTCAATTCCATAATATCTTCTTTGTACCTTGGCTTTGATAAATTGCTCGCAAAAAACCTGATTTGATACATAACCAAATTCTTTGACAAATTGCAATCCATCTTCAGCAACAGTATTGCTAAATCCCTTCTTTATTAAAGCATCAATTACCTGTTTTTCTGTCCTTAAAGAATATGTTGCATAATTAAGAGCAGCTTGTCTACAATCATATATATTCTGCTTTTGAATAATGTTTTGAATAGTATCATCATCAAGTTCTTGACCTTTTTTCAAAGTAAACTTTGATACTAAATCAATAGAACATAAAATATAAGAACCATCATCAAAGTTTAAGAAACAAAATGAACGTTTCTTAGCAGCAGATATAGATACTATTGTTTTCATCAAAATTCTTGTCTTATTATCACTTTTGTTGATAGGCCATTTGGTAAAACAATAAAGCTATAATTCTTTCCAGTTGAAATAGAGATATTATTAGTAAGAGATAAAGGTGATTGAGTATTATTTGATAAAATACCAAATGATAATCTTCTATCTCTATCTACATAATGATAAGAAGATGAAGTTCCAGGTAGAATATTGGAGAAAATTGGTGTCCCCGTTTTCGTTATTGGATCATAATCTAAGGAATAGATTATTGAAGAATCTTTAAGTAAGTTTATTACTCTTAGTCCTGCTTTATCATAAAAAATACCTCTAATGTGATAATTATATGATACAGCAGAATAATTATCAGAAATACATATAAATAAAGAAGAATCCTCAAATGTTGAATTAGAAATTGGTAATGAAGAATTGTATGAGAATTCTACTTTTTTATTTGATTTAACTACAGTTCCTAAAACTCCATCTCCAAATAATGGAGCATTTATAAGAACATTATCTAATGAACATGTAAAAGACTTCTCTGAGTTTGCAGCATGAACAATTTGAGTAAATGTTCCTTGATCCATTGTAAATTTTTGTAATGAAGATTCTTCTATACAAGTAACCCTTTGTTTTTCAATAACAATAATATACGACATACCACTTTGTATAGTTGAAATCCATTGATTAATAAGTTTTTGAGGTAAAGTAGAACTTAAGATGGTAATTGGTAATACACCAGATGGAATAATTAATGGCTGAGATAAATCGCCAGCTTTTAGTGATTGAACTAAAAGTGAACCACTTTGAAACTGACCATTATCTGATGTTCTAGCACCGATACCAATAGAAAGTGCGTTTGATGAAAAATCTGCATTAACAAATTTAAGAGAACTAGTTGAAGCTTTTAATTGGGGCTTTTGTAAAGGAAATAAAAAGGTTTTACCAGCTTTATATCCAATCGAATCTACTATAATAGCAGCATAAGATGCAGAAGGAGCAAAATTGATGAAAGAAGAACTTAATTGTTCAGTAAAACCAGTTTGATTTATCAATATGTGATCTTCCTGTGAAGACAAACAAACTGATATCTTTTTACTGATTATAGAAAGAGGATTTACTGAATTAACAAGATCTGATTGTTGGCCAGCAATGTCTCTTTTTATATCTGTTTGTATCGAACTTAAATTGATAATTGATAATTCTGCCTCGAGCATTGTTGTTAACTGGATCTCTTTAATTGCCGCAGAAGTTAAATCAAGTTCATTGAGAACAAAAACCCTTATTGATTTGTCTTTATTGCTTTTAGATAATATTAATGTATAAATACTATCTTTGGAAAAACTGATCATATCATTGGCATACATTCCAATTATTTCATTAGTTCTTTTATTTTTCAATGTAATTGTATACACACCTGGAGAAATTATAACATCATTAGAAATGATTGTATTTGATAGACTAATTCCAATTGGAATACCATTTTGGCACCCCAAAGTAATATCTATAATATAAGATGAATCAGCAACCATATTGATTACTTTAAGTGAAGAATTACCTTTTAAAGAGTTACTTTTAAAAGCACTACTCTGTATCAGAATTGATGAATCTGTATTTGTAGGACTTTGACCAGATATAAATGTTTGAATCGTACTTCGATAAAAAGATTTTTTTAGTGCTCCTTGCACTTTTGTAGAAAATTGTTCTTTCCCATTCCACAATAGACTATAATGTACGCTATCTAAAGGTGAAACATATGATTCTGTACAAGCTCCAAACTCTGTCTGCGAAAAACCGAAAGTACCATCCATAGAAAAAAGTCTTGGTAAACCATCTTTAGACATATTAATAAAGCGAATACTAACGCTACTGTCTCTACGTGTTGTATCATATAATAATGGATTTTCTTGGGCACAACCATAAAATATAGTAAGAATAATACTTACT
>JALRHN010000227.1:0-858 GCA_023259575.1 Candidatus Kapaibacterium sp.
AATGGAGATGACCCAGAAGCAGTAAGATTATCAGCAATTTTTGCTTTTGAGTATAGACAAAAATTTGGTGATGATGTGATTGTAGATATTTTCTGCTATCGAAAATATGGACATAATGAAACTGATGAACCAAGTTATACGCAACCATTATTATATAAAAAGATAAAAGCTCAAGTACCTGTAAGACATCTTTACAGAATGCGATTAATTGAAGAAAAAGTATTTACATCCGACGAATTAGAGTTAATTGTATCAGATGTAAAAACCTCTTTAAATGCTGCATTTGCAGAGCGAACAGCAGCTGGTCCAAAACCGTATAATGTAAATGAAGGTATTGATATTTTTGCTCCAGTTCATACCGAAGTATCTACAACTATTCTTCAAGAAATTGTAGATAAAATATCTCATATTCCTCCAGGATTTACGGCAAATCCAAAAGTTGTAGATTTATTGTCAAAAAGATCTAAAATGCTTGATTCAGAATCTCCATCTATCGATTGGGCAATGGGTGAAGCATTGGCATTTGGATCTTTACTTTTAGCAGGACATTCTATTCGTATGTCTGGACAAGATTGTGGTCGTGGTACGTTTAGCCATAGACATGCAATTTTGAAAGATTTTCAGACTGAAGAGCAGATTGTTCTATTAGATCATCTCAAAGAAGGGCAAGGTCATCTCCGCATTTTTAATAGTCCTTTGTCGGAAGTTGCAGTACTTGGATTTGAATTTGGCTATTCTACGATATTAGCAGATGGCTTAACATTGTGGGAAGCTCAATTTGGCGACTTTGTTAATGGAGCGCAAGTTATCATAGATCAATTTATATCTAGTGCAGAAGCTAAGTGGGGACAACACTCT
>JALRHN010000227.1:864-2889 GCA_023259575.1 Candidatus Kapaibacterium sp.
TTTGGCGACTTTGTTAATGGAGCGCAAGTTATCATAGATCAATTTATATCTAGTGCAGAAGCTAAGTGGGGACAACACTCGAATCTAACTCTATTATTACCACATGGATACGAAGGGCAAGGCCCAGAGCACTCAAGTGCTCGATTAGAGAGATTCTTACAGTTATGTGCCGAAAACAATATGTTCGTTTGTAATTTTACTACGCCTGCCCAGTATTTTCATGCTTTGCGTAGACAAGTTATTGCTCCATATCGTAAGCCTTTAATTGTAATGTCTCCTAAAGAGATATTAAGAAAGCCTATATCTGTTTTATCAGATTTTATGACTCCTTGCTTCAAGGAAATATTAGATGATACTTCTATCAAACAACCTGAGAATATTCAAAGAATTATATTCTGTTCAGGCAAAGTGTATTATGATTTAGTTGCTGAACGAACAAGAATAGGTGCAGATTCTTCGGTTGCAATTATAAGAATTGAACAGATTTATCCATTTCATCAGCAGATGATCCAAGAGATTATGTCTAAATATCATGCAGCAACATCTGTCGTATGGGCACAAGAAGAACCTAAAAATCAAGGTGCTTGGTTTTTTGTTGCTCCTAGATTAATTGAGCTTTTATCTATTAATCAACGCTTAAGTTATGCTGGTAGGGAAGAAGGTGCTAGCCCTGCAACAGGTTTTGCTAAAAAACATGAATATCAAAAACAACAAATTCTTAAAACAGCATTTGCTAAATAAGACACATCTACATATGAAAAGCCCCCAAAAGATAGACACTTTTGGGGGCTTTTTTTTATATAATTATCGATAAGCGGGCAGATTTCTTTTTGTAATTGCCATATCCCTTAATTGTGAAGCTTTAGCTCCAAATCGTAGAATAAAACCCTGATTATATCCAGAAGGAAACCAATTAGCAGATAATTCCCAACAATCTAAGTCTTTGGTAATAGAGATACTTGGTGCAATTACATTATTATAAATAACATCATAATTCAAAGCACTCTTTATCGTCCAAGTTGGTGTAAGATTAATGCTGAAATCAGCTCGTATATCACATCTTTCTATAATCTGGCCTTGCACAGGTTCATTATAATTGTAGGTTAAGCTACCATTTAAAGTCCAAGGTATAGAAATAGGTGAATATCCGCGTCCATGTTCTCCATAATAATCAAAATCACTTTTTACTTCATTTATTCTTCTAGAGAATCTATCACCTACATTTTCTTGTACGATATCAGAGCTATCGTTTTGTGACATTTCTTGTGAAAAAGTCCCAGATGAAAAATTTGTTGAAATATTTGCTGTAAAATATGTGAGCCTAATTATCCCTTTTCCCGATTCTTGAAGAAATTTACTAGATGGTACTTTGATACCTTGGGAATTAACAGCATCATCGTATAGGGTAAAACCAGCACTGCCATTAAGATTAAATTTGCCTAATGAAACAGTTCTAAACGAAGTATTGATAGTACTAAAATGTAAAGAATCCAATTGTGGATTATAATTTCCTTGAATATCCAATTGGAGCAGATCTATATTCTTTTCAGCAGAATCACCTTGGGCAATTTTAGCTTCAAATCGATTACTTAAACTGTAATTTAATAGGGTAGAAGCAATATTAGGAGCTCTACCACCATCTTTTTCATAGAGAGAATATTCTATTTGTTTGTTTCTGGTATAATCGAAATAACTTTTTATGTTATCAGAAGTTGAAGAAGAATATTCAGGTGAAAATGAAATACTTAAAGAGGGTGTTAATGTGTGTCTAAATGCATTTATTCCAGCGATATTTGGCTTTACAATACCAAAAAGTCTGGTACTAATCCCAAGTGCAAGTTGATAAGAAAACTCTCTTAGAGGAGCTATACTTGAAGTAAAACTATCTTCTATAGAAGAATCTATAGGATTCATTGTCCGATTTAGTTTTCTAAAGAACCAATTTTCACTATAAGAAATACTTGGTGTAATAGAAAAATACCCAAGTTTTGGGGATATACTGAGAGAAGGATTATGCCTGATAAC
>JALRHN010000228.1 GCA_023259575.1 Candidatus Kapaibacterium sp.
ATCACTGATATATCGTTCAGAAAGTCTGACACATGCTATTACTGCTTCGTCAGAATACTTAACGCCATGATGAGTTTCATATCTATCTTTAACATTATTAAGTATTTGAATCGTTTCATCAGAAGATGGCGGATCTACTGTGATTTTTTGGAAACGCCTATCTAAAGCACCATCTTTTTCGATAAACTGTCTATATTCATCTAATGTTGTAGCACCAATACACTGTATTTCACCTCTTGCCAATGCAGGCTTAAACATATTAGAGGCATCTAAAGATCCTGAGGCGCCACCAGCACCAACAATTGTATGTAATTCGTCGATAAATAAAATGACATCTTTAGCTTTTTCTAATTCATTCATCACCGCTTTCATGCGTTCTTCGAATTGTCCCCTATATTTTGTTCCTGCTACTAATGCGGCTATATCTAAAGTAACAATTCGTTTATCAAACAAAACGCGGGAAACTTTCTTCTCCATGATTTTTAGAGCTAGGCCTTCTACAATTGCAGTTTTACCTACTCCTGGCTCACCAATTAATACAGGATTATTCTTTTTTCTTCGGGAAAGTACCTGAGAAACTCTTTCAATTTCTTTTTCTCTTCCTATTACTGGATCAAGTTTGCCTTCTGAAGCTAATTTGGTTAAATCTCTTCCAAAATTATCAAGCACAGGTGTCTTTTGCTTTTCCTGAGCGGCTGTGCCTTTTGAAGTAGACTTTAATTTTTCAGATTTAACTGGAGTACTTTGACGCCCATTTATAATATTATCTAATTCTTTTCTTATGCTTTCATAACTTAATGAGAACTGAGAAAGTATCTGAGCAGCTATATTATCATCATCTCTCAATAAAGCTAGGAGTAAATGTTCTGTTCCAATAACATCCGACTTATAAAGCTTTGCTTCAAGATATGTAATCTTTAATACTTTTTCGGCTTGTTTAGTTAAAGGAATATTACCAATGGTAAGTGTTCCAGAGCTTGATCTAATTGTATCTTCAATGGCCTTCTTTAACTTGAATAAGTCAATATCCAAATTTCTTAATACTTTTACTGCAATTCCTTCGCCTTCGCGAATGATACCTAATAGTAAATGTTCAGTCCCGATATAGTCATGCCCTAATCGTAAGGCTTCCTCACGGCTTAATCGAATAACATCTTGAACTCTATTTGAAAAATTGCCTTCCATATACGTTCTCCACTAAGTAAGGAGATTATTTAGATTATGTTGAATGTATTCATGCAAAATCTGATTATACATTTGTGCATTAACAATATAGGTATCATAAATAGAATTATATATGGATAGCTATGAATTGTGTATACTTAAAGCAGTCAGCTGTGCATATTGGTTGGACGTCTTGAACTATAGAATATTGCATCAAATCTTGGCTTTTATCAAAGATATTATTCTTTGAATATTTTCCAAAATGATATTAAATGATAGATTTGTAAATATTACTTTATATACTTTTATGAATATATAAATGACAGATAGTTTTTTAGATCCAGAATATTCTTTAAGGATATTAGCGGAATCAGGCAAAAGATTCATCGTTGCTCACAGGGGGTCTTCTGGAACTGCACCAGAGAACACTCTTATATCATTACAAAAGGCAATTGATGCTGGTGCATCTGTAATTGAAGTTGATGTCCAATTGACTAAAGATAATCAAGTAGTTTTACTTCATGACCCTCATCTTGGAAGAACTACCTCTGGTAAAGGATTAATAAGTAATTATACATATTCTGATTTACATTCTATTGATGCTGGTTCATGGTTTGATACTAAATACTCAGCAGAAAGAATCCCTTTATTATGTGAAGCAATTGAGCTTCTAAAAAAGAATAAGGTTTTTGTTAATATAGAAATAAAACCTCCGCAACCTCATGAAGATTTCAAAAAAAGGGTTGATGCAATTACCGATATAGTTATACAAGCTAATATGTCAGAGGCAACTTTATTTGGATCCTTTCATCATCACTCATTAGCATATTTAAAAAAAACATATCATAATCTTTATACATCTGCAATTAATGTTCCTGGAGATAAAAGACTTCCTTCGGAGATTGCAAAAGAAATTGGTTGCGATGCTTTTGTATGCTCTCTTAAAGAATTAAATCACAGAAGAGATGATGACGCTTTTTCACATAAACTTATGATGGGTGTGTACAGTATAAATTCAGAAAAAGATTTTGAAAAAATCATGAAATATAAAGCATGTGCCTTGGTATCTAATTTCCCTTCGAATTTATCGGAATGGTTATCTAAATCACAAAAGCAATAATCATATTCTGTTAATAAGCATAAATAATTGATAATTTTCTCTCATTCTTTGGTATTAATAACTTCATGGTGATTATTTCTTTGATAGGATATACAGCAGCTTTTTGCTCTACATTTGCTTTATTACCCCAAGTAATCAAAGTGTGGAAAACAAAAGAAACAGATCAATTATCTGCTGGCACTTTTACTATGATGCTTGCTGGTGCTATCCTTTGGCTATTATATGGCATATTAAGAGAAGATATAATAATCATGATGGCAAATAGTGTTGCTCTCTTTTTTATTGGTTTTATATCATATATTAAGTTGATGAATAATAAAACATCTTAATTCACAAAAAACAATGAATTATCTATTTAAGACTGCTCTTCTCATTTCCGCATTATGTATTCTTTGTAGTTCTGGATATGCTGGTATTTCTGCTGTCCATATATTTCCAGAAAAACCAGGCCCAAACGATACTATAACCCTTTTATATTATGCACAAGCTGGTAATCAGGCTTTAGCCCATTATCAATCTGATATTTTTATTCATACTGGTTTAATCACATCAACAAGTAGTTCACCT